>NZ_RZTA01000062.1:0-36284 GCF_004023115.1 Mesorhizobium sp. M6A.T.Cr.TU.017.01.1.1 | reverse complement strand
CTCCCGCCCATGGCGCGATCGACGATGCGCCCGGCAATGCCGACCACCATCACCAGCAGGGCTGCCACTACCGAGCCGGCAACCAGCGCCGACCAGATGTCGATGGTCTGGCTGTAATAGGCGCCGGCGAGCAGCTTGGCACCGATGCCGGCGACGGCACCAGTCGGCAGTTCACCGACGATGGCGCCGACCAGGCTGGCGGCAACCGCCACCTTCATCGAGGTGAACAGGAACGGCACCGACGCCGGCACACGCAGTTTCCAGAAGGTCTGCGAGGGGCTGGCATTGTAGGTGTGCATCAGATCGAGGTGGGTGAGCTCGGGCGAACGCAGGCCCTTCACCATCCCGACGGCCACCGGAAAGAACGACAGATAGGTCGAGATCAGCGCCTTCGGGATCAGCCCGGTGATGCCGATCGCCGCCAGCACGACGATGATCATCGGCGCCACCGCCAGGATCGGAATGGTCTGCGAGGCGATGATCCATGGCATCAGGCTGCGGTCGAGCGTCGCCACATGCACGATGCCGACGGCGATGACGATGCCGAGCGCGGTGCCGAACGCGAAGCCGAGCAACGTCGAGGACAGCGTCACCCAGGCATTGTAGACAAGGCTGCGGTTGCTGGTGATCTTGCGCAGAAACGTGTTCTCGAAGAAATTCACCGCCACCTGATGCGGCGCCGGCAGTGTCGGCTTCGGCTGCGACATCGTCTTGCCGATAAATTCCACAACATCAGGCGTCTCGCCGGCACGGCGGTCGAGATCGCGCTGGAACGGCGCGTTGAGGATGACGGCGAACACATACCAGACGACCACCACGCCCGCGAGGATCGAGGTCACCGGGATGAGCTTGTCGCGAAAGGAGTCCATCTAGCGACGCTCGCACGATGAATGCGCTCCTCTCCCCGACGGGAGAGAGTGGTCATGCCCGTTCTTCGTCATCCTAGGGCGAAGCAAGGAGCGAAGCGACGCGGCGCAGACCCTAGGATCCATGCCGTTACCTCCCCGCCCCGCAACGGTGCGGAATAGTGGTCCCGACCCAAAGAAAGGGCCCGCTGCCGTGCCTTGCCTGGCGGACATTCTCGACCGCTTAGGCCCTTCGGCCAACGTCACGGCATGGATCCTAGGGTCTGCGCACGCCGCTTCGCGGCTGCTCCGCCCTAGGATGACGAACGCGTGGTTAGCCGCTCCCTCGTGAGGCGAATGCGAAAGCCCGTTCTCCACCGCCTCAATCATCATAGCTGTGCCCTGCCCTGAGGCCATCACGTACGCGCGCGGCGATCGCCAGGAATTCCGGCGTCTCGCGGATGTCGAGCGGCCGCTTCTTCGGCAGCGTCGATTCGATGACGTCGCTGACGCGGCCCGGACGCGGCGACATGACGATGATGCGCGTCGAGAGGTAGACCGCCTCGGGAATGGAATGGGTGACGAAGCAGATGGTCTTGTTGGTCCGTTCCCACAGTTCCAGCAGTTGTTCGTTGAGATGGTCGCGCACGATCTCGTCCAGCGCGCCGAACGGCTCGTCCATCAACAAAAGATCGGCATCGAAGGCCAGCGCCCGCGCGATCGAGGCGCGCTGCTGCATGCCGCCGGAAAGCTGCCAGGGGTATTTCTGCTCGAAGCCGGACAGGTTGACGAGATCGAGCGTGCGCTTGATCCGCGCCGCCTGCTCTGCCTTTGACAGGCCCATGATCTCCAGCGGCAGCGCCACATTGCGCGAGATCGTGCGCCACGGATAAAGGGCGGCCGCCTGGAAGACATAGCCATAGGCGCGGCTCTCACGCGCCTGCTCGGGCGTCATGCCGTTGACGGAGATGGCTCCCGAGGTCGGCTTCTCCAGATCGGCGATGACCCGCAGCAAGGTCGTCTTGCCGCAGCCGGATGGCCCGATGAAGGACACGAATTCACCCTTGCCGATGGTCAGGTCGACATTCGACAATGCCTGCACCGGACCGTCACTGGTTTGGAAGGTCAGGCCGAGCTTGCTTGCCGAAACGACGGCTGGCGATGCTCCCGTCATAGGCCGCAGCCTGCCTTTTCGCACCGCTGCCGCGCCGGTCGGAATCCGGTTGATCTTTCCTCGATGTTGCTTTCCACTCGCCCTGTCCTATCCGGCTGAGAGTTCCCACTCGATCGAGAGTCGCCCCGATGTCGCCCAAACCCACTTGTCATCTTATCCGCCCTGAAAGCTCTTATGAAGGCAAGCAGGGACTGAGTTATTTCACCGGCATCGCCGCCGAGACCGTCGGCTCCTCCGGTATCTGCATGCACCTGCTCACCATGCCCCCCGGTGCCCGCGCCAAGGCGCACATGCATGAAAGCCATGAGACGGCGATCTATGTGCTCTCCGGCGAGGTCCATACCTGGTATGGCGACCGGCTCGAACAGCAGATCGTGGTCAAGTCCGGTGACCTCTTCTACATTCCTGCCGGAGTGCCGCATCTGCCGGCCAATCTGAGCGCCAGCCCGGCCTCGGCGGTCATCGCCCGCACCGATCCCAACGAACAGGAAAGCGTCGTCCTGCTGCCGCAACTGGATGGGCAGGTCGCCTGAGGCCGACGCTGAGGCAGCGGCCATCATCGGCAACGGGAGACTTCCCCCATGACCATGCCGTCCTCGTCGGCAATCACCAGCCTCTTGGCGTTCTTCAGGCTGCGCCTGATGGTGAACTGGATTGGCGACTGACCTTCCTCGCCTTCCGCGTCGCACAGTGATTTCACCACCAGCGAACCGTCGGCCTGTGCCTGCTTTTCGGTGAAAGTGCAGGCGCTGGCCACAGTGATGAATTCCTTGTCGGTCAGGAGCAGCATGTCCTCGGCTAAGACCTGCTGACCGTTCTTGTTGATACAGCCTGACTTGTTGCCATAGGGCTTGGAAAGGTCGATCGCGGCGGCCGAAGCCTGGCCGGCGGCCAGCAGGGCCGCGGCTGCTATGGCGACATGAACAGCGTGCATGTTCAGACCCCGGTCGCCGGAATACCTGTGCGTTCCACTTTGCGCGGCGCAGAAATCTCCTTCCAGGTCGACAGCGCCCGGTTGACCGCTGCATTCGGCTCGCGGCCGACGAACTCGCCATGGCCGGGCTTCGCCTTGACCTCAGCCTCCTGGATCGACAGTTCGCCGCGCGAGAAGACAAAGCGCGGCAGGCCGGTGACCTCAAAACCTTCGAAGACGTTGTAGTCGATCACCGATTGCTGTTTCTTGGAGGTGATCGTCTTCTTTCGCTTCGGGTCCCAGACCACGATGTCGGCGTCCGCGCCTTCGACGATGGCGCCCTTCTTCGGATACATGTTGAGGATCTTGGCGATGTTGGTCGAGGTCACCGCGACGAATTCGTTCATCGTCAGCCGGCCGGTGTTGACGCCCGCCGTCCACAGCACTGGCAAACGGTCCTCGAGCCCGCCGGTGCCGTTCGGGATTTTGGTGAAATCGCCAACGCCGTTGCGCTTTTGGCTGGTGGTGAAGGCGCAATGGTCGGTCGCCACCACTTGCAGCGATCCGGCCTGCAGGCCGGCCCACAGCGAATCCTGATGCAATTTGTTGCGGAAGGGCGGGCTCATCACCCGGCGCGCCGCATGGTCCCAGTCCTTGTCGAAATATTCGCTCTCATCGAGCGTCAGATGCTGGATCAATGGCTCGCCAAACACGCGCATGCCTTTCTGTCGCGCTCTGCGAATGGCTTCATGGGCCTGCTCGCAGGAGACGTGGACGACATAGAGCGGCACGCCGGCCATGTCGGCGATCATGATGGCGCGGTTGGTCGCCTCGCCTTCCACTTCCGGCGGGCGCGAATAGGCGTGCCCTTCGGGGCCGTTATTGCCCGCGGCCAGCAGCTTCTGCGACAGGGCGGCAACCACGTCGCCATTCTCGGCATGGACCAGCGGCAGCGCGCCAAGATCGGCGCAACGCTGGAACGACGAATACATCTCGTCGTCGTCGACCATCAGCGCCCCCTTGTAGGCCATGAAGTGCTTGAACGAGGTTATGCCCTTGTCGACGACGGTGGCCATCTCGTCGAACACCTGCTTGCCCCACCAGGTGATCGCCATGTGGAAGGAATAGTCGCAGGATGCTTTCGAGGTCTTGTTGTCCCACATCTGCAAGGCCTCGAGCAGAGACTGCTGCGGCGCCGGCAGGCAGAAATCGACAACCATGGTGGTGCCGCCGGCAAGTGCGGCGCGCGTGCCGCTCTCGAAATCATCGGCCGAGTATGTGCCCATGAACGGCATTTCGAGATGGGTATGCGGGTCGATGCCGCCCGGCATCACATAGCAGCCGGTGGCGTCGAATTCGTGGTCGCCATGCAGATCCGGGCCGATGGCGATGATCTTGCCGTGCTTGAACAGCACGTCGGCCTTCCAGCTGCGGTCGGCGGTCACGATGGTGCCGTTCTTGATGACTTTGGACATTTTCTTGTTCCCTTGTTCTCTTCGCGCTTCTTGGTGAGCGGCGTTCGGAATCTTGGTTTCTAGCTCACTCCACGATGACAGCCGTCTCCACCACCGCATGGAACAAAACATCGGCGCCGGCCGCCGCCCATTCCTTGGAGATCTCTTCGGCCTCGTTGTGCGACAGCCCGTCGACGCAGGGGCACATCACCATCGCCGTCGGCGCGACGCGGTTGATCCAACAGGCGTCGTGGCCGGCGCCGGAGACGATGTTGCGATGCGTATAACCCAAGCGCTCTGCCGCATCCCGCACAGCCTTGACACAGCCCGGATCGAAAGTGACCGGATCGAAATGGCCGACCTGATCGATTTGATATTTTATGTCGAGCGCCTCGCAGATCGTGTCGATGCCCTCGCGGATGCGGCCATCCATGGCGTCAAGCACTTCCTTTTCCGGCGAGCGGATGTCGATTGTGAACACGGTGCGGCCGGCGATGATGTTGCGCGAATTCGGATAGACCTCCATGTGGCCGACCGCGCCGACGGCGTCGGGCTGGTAGTCCATGGAGATCTCGTGCACCAGCTCGATCACCCGCGCCATGCCGAGCCCGGCATTGCGGCGCTTGGGCATCGGCGTCGAGCCGGTATGCGCCTCCTTGCCGGTCAGCGTCACCTGCAGCCATTTCAGCCCCTGGCCATGGGTGACGACGCCGATGTCGATGCCCTCGTCCTCGAGGATCGGGCCTTGCTCGATATGCAGCTCGAAGAAGGCGTGGATCTTGCGATCACCGACTTTCTCGGTGCCCTTCCAGCCGATGCGTTCGAGCTCCTCGCCGAATTTCTTGCCGTCCTTGTCGACATGCGAATAGACGTCGGCTTGGTCGAGGACGCCGGCAAAAACGCCGGACGCCATCATGGCCGGCGCAAAGCGCGCGCCTTCCTCGTTCGTCCAGTTGGTGACGACGATCGGATGTTTGGTCTTGATGCCGAGCTCGTTGAGCGAGCGCACGATCTCCAGCCCGCCAAGCACGCCGAGCACGCCGTCATACTTGCCGCCGGTCGGCTGGGTGTCGAGATGGCTGCCGACATAGACAGGCGGCAGATCAGGCTCGGTGCCTTCGCGGCGGGCAAACATCGTGCCCATCTCGTCGAGGCCCATTTCGAGCCCCGCCGCCTCGCACCAGCGCTTGAACAGATGCCGCCCCTCGCCGTCTTCGTCGGTCAATGTCTGGCGATTGTTGCCGCCGGCAATGCCGGGGCCGATCTTCGCCATCTCCATTATCGAATCCCACAAACGGTCTGAATTGATTCGCAGATTCTCGCCGGGAGCGGCCATTTTCTAAAACCTCATCGATTGCGGCACGCCGGCGTCCCCCTCCCCCTCGAGGGGAGGGTGGCCGCGAAGCAGTCGGGAGGGGTCGCCGAACATGCGCACGACCTTCTCCTTCACCACCTGCGCGACATGCCATGCGCTGTTTATGACATCGGGCTCGTCAACGCGAAATATATCGAATCCGAGCGATCGCAGATAGGCGTCACGGACAGCATCGTGCCGCTTGCCCCTCTCCTGTTCGTGCAAGTCGCCATCCACTTCCACCACCAGCCTTACCGCAAGACAAGCGAAGTCGACGATATAGGGCCCGATCGGGCACTGGCGGCGGAACTTGAACCCGCCCGATTTCAATTCGCGCAGTTCATACCACAGCAGGGATTCGCCTTTGGTCGCATGAACTCGAAGCGCGCGCGCCTTTTGACGCATTTCGAAGCTCACGCGGGTACGGGGCATCAGAAACAATCTCGCAGCAAGAGATCAGGTCGGCGCGCGTCGCCACCGACCCCACCCGACCGCTTCGCGGCCACCCTCCCCTCAAGGGGGAGGGAAAGCTGCGCCCAGTTTCTCAATCCACTGCCCTCAGCACTTCACGCACATGGTCGATCAATTCATTGATCTGGCCCTTGGTGATGATCAGCGGCGGCGACAGCGCGATGATGTCGCCGGTGGTGCGGATCAAGGCGCCGCGCTCGAACGCCTTGACGAAGGCCGAGAAGGCACGCTTGGTCGGGCTGCCGGGAATGGGCGCCAGCTCGATCGCGCCGATCAGGCCGATGTTTCTGATATCGATGACGTTCGGCTCGCCCTTCAGCGAATGCAGCGCGTCTTCCCAATACGGCGCCAGTTCCTGCCCGCGGGTCAGCAGGCCCTCTTCCTTGTAGGTGTCGAGCGTGCCGAGGGCTGCCGCGCAGGCGATCGGGTTGCCCGAATAGGTGTAGCCGTGGAAGAACTCGATCATATGCTCGGGGCCGGTCATGAAGGCGTCGTGGATTTCCTTCTTCACGAACACCGCGCCCATCGGGATGACGCCGTTGGAGACGCCCTTGGCGGTCGTCATAATATCGGGCGTGACGCCGAAATAGTCGGCGGCAAACGGCGTGCCGAGGCGGCCGAAGCCAGTGATGACCTCGTCGAAGATCAGAAGGATGCCGTACTTGGTGCAGATCTCGCGCAGCTTCTCGAGATAGCCTTTCGGCGGCAGGATGACGCCTGTGGAACCGGCCACCGGCTCGACTATGACGGCCGCGATGGTCGAGGCGTCGTGCAGCGCAACGATGCGCTCCAACTCGTTGGCCAATTCCGCGCCATGTTCGGGCACGCCCTTGGTGAACGAATTCTTCTCCGGCAGATGCGTGTGCGGCATGTGGTCGACGCCGCCGAGCAGCGTGCCGAACATCTTGCGATTGGTGACGATGCCGCCGACCGAGATGCCGCCGAAATTGACGCCGTGATAGCCGCGCTCGCGGCCGATCAGGCGGGTGCGCGAGCCCTCGCCTTTGGCGCGGTGATAGGCGATCGCCATCTTCAGCGCGGTCTCGACCGATTCGGATCCGGAATTGGTGAAGAACACATGGTCCATGCCCTTCGGCGCGATGTCGACCAAGCGGTTCGCCAGCTCGAAGACGATCGGATGGCCCATCTGGAAGGCCGGCGCATAGTCGAGTTCGGCGGCCTGTTGCTGGATCGCCTCGGTGATCTTCGGCCGGCAGTGGCCGGCGTTGACACACCACAGGCCGGCGGTGCCGTCGAGAACCTTGCGCCCGTCGCTCGTCGTGTAATGCATGTCCTTGGCGGACACCATCATGCGAGGCGCCTGTTTGAACTGCCGGTTTGCCGTGAACGGCATCCAGAATGCGCTGAGATCGTTCGGCGTGACTTTCAGCCGGTTGGACATGACCAAGACTTCCCCTTGTAACCTGTTTCGGTGCGGCTAACGCTTGGTCTTTCCGACACTTGGTCTCTGCTGCGTTTTCGTGCTACGCAAATTTTGACCGATTGGACAAACGTTAGCACCGCCCTGTCGGCGGTCAAGGGATTACTAGCGGAAATGCGGCAGTTGAAGCGCGCTCCACAGGCCGGGGAAAAACTGGTCCAGAGAATTGGTCCAGACCGCCCTCCAACCCAAGGTCTGCGGGGGTGACGGCCGATATGGAAGTCCCCGCCCCTCGCCGCACCCGCATCCAGCAGGAAAAGCGCGAGCTCATCCTGGAGGCGGCGCTCGAGGTCTTCTCAACCCACGGCTTTCGCGGCTCGACCATCGACCAGATCGCGGAAGCCGCCGGCATGTCGAAGCCTAACCTGCTCTATTATTTCCGCCGCAAGGAGGACATCCACGAGACGCTGATGCAGCGGCTTCTGGATACCTGGCTCGCGCCGCTGCGCGAGCTCGACGATATCGGCGACCCGCTGACCGAATTGCGCAGCTATATCAGGCGCAAGCTCGAAATGGCGCGCGATTTCCCTAGGGAAAGCCGGCTGTTCGCCAACGAGATCTTGCAGGGCGCGCCGCGCATCATGCCGATGCTGGAGGGCGAGCTGAAGACGCTGGTCGACGAGAAGGCCGCCGTCATCAAAGGCTGGATGCGCGCCGGCAAGATCGCCCGCACCGACCCCTGGCACCTGATCTTCTCGATCTGGGCGACAACGCAGCATTATGCCGATTTCGACGTTCAGGTCCGTGCCGTGCTCGGCCCCAACCGCGGCGGCGACGGCCGCTTCGAGGATGCGGCAAGGTTTCTGGAACAGCTGTTCATCGACGGGCTGAAGCCGAAAACCTAACTCTCGTTTCGTCATCCTGGGATCTGCGCTGCATCGCTTCGCGGCTGCTACGCCCTGCGATGACGAAGCTTACGGGGCTGCGGCCAACCATCGGCTGATTGCGTCGGGGAATCCATCGACGCCATTATAGCAGTATGGATGCCAGGATAATGTTTGAACTGTTTGAGGCGTGTCGGATGCCCCATCTTCCACCCAGAGCAACAATGTGGAGGCTCAAGCATGGAACTGAACGACAAGACAATCCTCATCACCGGATCGACCGACGGCGTCGGCCGCGTGGTTGCGCAAAGGCTCGGCGCCGGCGGCGCGCGTGTCCTGGTGCATGGCCGCGATGCGACACGCGGCAAGGCGACGGTCGCCGAGATCGAAACCGCCGGCGGCAAGGCCGAGCTTCTCGTCGCCGACCTTTCGTCGCTCGCCGAAATCCGCCGTCTCGCCGAGGCTGTCCGCGCCCGCACGGATCGGCTCGATATCCTGATCAACAACGCCGGCATCGGCACCGCCGGCACCAAACGACAGGTCAGCGCCGACGGCTACGAACTGCGCTTTGCCGTCAACTACCTCGCCGGCTTCCTGCTCACTTCGGAGCTTCTGCCGCTGCTCAAGGCGAGCGCGCCGGCGCGCATCGTCAACGTCGCCTCGGCCGGCCAGCAGGCGATCGATTTCGACGATGTCATGCTGACCCGCAGCTACGATGGCCTCCGTGCCTACTGCCAGAGCAAGCTGGCGCAGATCATGTTCACCATCGATCTGGCGCAGGAGCTGAAGGGCAGCAATGTGACCGTCAGCAGCCTCCATCCGGCAAGCTACATGAATACGACCATGGTCCGGCAAGCCGGCGTCACGCCGTGGAACTCGGTCGAGACCGGCGCTGACGCCATCCTTAACCTTGCGATATCGCCTGACCTGGAAGGGCGGAGCGGCCTGTATTTCGACGGTCTGAGGGAAGCCCGCGCCAACGCGCAGGCCTATGATGCAAAGGCAAGACAGCATTTGCGGACATTGAGCCTCGATCTGGTCGAGCGTCAGCCGGCCACCTTAACATCGAAGGGATAACGTTCACGAGCGAGAAACCCTCACATGCCGTGATCGTCGGCGGCTCTTCCGCTTCGGCCTCGCGGCGCGGAAACTGGCATGTCGCCACAGACCGTGGCGGCTGCCGCCGCGAGGCGGCCGTCCGAACCGTCAAAGCGGCTGCGCCACCAGCGCCAGGAACCCTCCAGTCAACGCCACATTGCCGACAAAGCCGTTGATGCGGGACGCCCGCTCGGGCCCCTGATGATCCCAGAAATTGTGGAACATCGGCGTGGCGACAATCAGGAACAGCACCAGGCACAAGGCGGCGGCAGCGGTCCAGACACCTGATATCACCAGCGCTCCGGAGACGACCTGCAGGACGATACCCAGCCACAGCATCAGCCGCGCCTGCGGCACGCCGCGTGTCGTCATCAGCTGGGTCAGGAAGGTAGCGTTCTGGATGTTGCGCAGACCGGCAAAGACAAAGGCGCCGCCAAGCAGCAGGCGGGCGGCAAACAGAATTTCATTCTCAAAATTTGCCATCATGTTCTTGATCCTCAAACAAAAATGGCACGCGGCGCCCAGGCCGCGCGCCGGTTCGACCGCTCAGGCAGCTTTCGCCGCCGGCATCGGATGAATGGCCTGGAACGGGATGCAAAGCCGGTTCCAGGCGTTGATCATGCCAAGCGCGACAGACAGCTTGACCAATTCCTCTTCCGAGAAATGCTCGAGCGTGCGCGCATAGAGTTCGTCCGAGACACCGTTATCGGCGATCTTCGTCACCGCTTCGGTCCAGGCGAAGGCAGCGCGTTCTCGTTCGGAAAACAGCGGCGATTCCTTCCAGGCGGAGACGAGATAAAGCCGCTGCTCGGTCTCGCCGTCATGGCGCGCCTCGCGGCTGTGCATCTCGACGCAATACGAACAGCCATTGATCTGCGATGCCCGCAGCTTGATCAGATGCAACAGGCTTTCCTCGAGCCCGCATTCGTCGACCGCCTTGTTGAGCGCCGATACCGCTTTCATGATTTCCGGCGCAGCGCCGAAGAATTGCAGCCTCTGTTTCATCGTCTTTGCCTTTCACGCTTGCTTGGTTGAACTGGATTTCTGTGGTCGCTGATGGCGCTCGACAAAGGCGCAGTTCGCGGCGACTGAACGGGGATCGGCATCGCTTACATATTCCGCCACGATGTCCGACAGCCGGGCCTCGGCAAGAGCGGCGCGATAGGCGCGCTCAGCCTTCATCATCGCGACGCTGATGCCGCAGGGTTTGACATAGACGGAAGCATCGAGCCTGGCCGGTCCGCGCTGACGGATTTCGCCGCAACGAAAGGCCGGTTCGCGTCCTTCCACGGCGAGCACGATATCGAGCAGCGTTATGCGCTCCGCCCGCCGCGCCAGCCGGTAACCGCCCGATGGCCCGGGCACCGATTCCAGAATGCGCGACGCCGTCAGCGCATTGAGATGCTTGAGGAGATAGCTCGGCGACAGGCCGAACGCTTCGGCCATGGCAGCACCCGGTATAGTCGCCGCGCCTTCCACGCCGGCAAGCATCGCGGCGCAGTGGATGGCCGCTTCGACGCCCTCGCCCAGCTTCATCGTGCTGATCTCCAATTCACGGATATATCCTATCGTGGATAAATTTTATCTTCAATATACTTTTGAAAAAAGCGGCGCCGCAGACGCCGCTTTTCCACAACAGGCGGCCGCCCCTATTCCGCCGCCACCTTGGCCATCGGATTGTTGGGATGCGTCGTCCAGTTGGCGTAGACCGGCGACACCGGTCTGCCGGTGCGCTGGTCCATCACGCCGGCCGCCAGCGGCTCCATGGTGATGCAGTTCTCGACCGGGCAGACATTGACGCAGAGATTGCAGCCGACGCATTCGGCCTCGATCACTTCGAAGTGCCTGGCGCCGTCGACCATTGCGGTGATCGCCTGGTGCGAGGTGTCCTCGCAGGCGATGTGGCAGCGGCCGCATTTGATGCAGGCCTCCTGGTCGATATGCGCCTTGGCGATGTAGTTAAGGTTGAGATATTGCCAGTCGGTGACGTTGGGCGTGGCGCGGCCGACGATATCGTCGAGCGAGGCATGGCCCTTCTCGTCCATCCAGTTTTCCAGGCCGGCGATCATCTCCTGCACGATCTTGAAGCCATAGGTCATCGCCGCGGTGCACACCTGCACATTGCCGGCGCCGAGCGCCATGAATTCGGCGGCGTCGCGCCATGTGGTGATGCCGCCGATACCGGAGATCGGCAGGCCATGCGTTTCCGGATCGCGGGCGATCTCGGCGACCATGTTCATGGCGATCGGCTTCACCGCCGGGCCGCAATAGCCGCCATGCGAACCCTTGCCGTCGATTGTCGGTTCCGGTGCAAAACTATCGAGATTGACGCCGGTAATCGAATTGATGGTGTTGATCAGCGACACCGCATCCGTGCCGCCGGCAAGAGCGGCACGCGCCGGCTTGCGCACATCGGTGATGTTGGGCGTCAGCTTGGTGATGACAGGCATGCGGGTGTTGGCCTTGCACCAGCGCACGACCATTTCGATGTATTCCGGCACCTGGCCGACGGCGGCACCCATGCCGCGTTCCGACATGCCGTGCGGGCAGCCGAAATTAAGCTCGATGCCGTCGGCCTCCGTCTCCTCGACCACCGGCAGGATCGCCTTCCACGCGTGTTCCTCGCAAGGCACCATCAGCGAGACGACGATGGCGCGGTCGGGCCAGTCCTTCTTGACCTGCTTGATCTCGCGCAGATTGACCTGCAGGTCGCGGTCGGTGATCAGCTCGATGTTGTTGAGGCCGAGCAGGCGGCGGTCGGCGCCCCAGATCGCGCCATAGCGCGGACCGTTGACGTTGACCACCGGCGGGCCCTCTTCGCCGAGCGTCTTCCACACCACGCCGCCCCAGCCCGCTTTAAAGGCGCGGATGACGTTGTAGGCCTTGTCGGTCGGCGGCGCCGAGGCCAGCCAGAACGGATTGGGCGATTTGATGCCGACGAAATTGTTTCTGATATCTGCCATGCTCATGCCCTCCCGTTCGAGGTCAGTGCCCGGTGGATCGATTCCGCGGCGTCACGGCCCTGAGCGACGGCGGAGACGGTGAGGTCGTCGCCGCCATGGATACAATCGCCGCCCGCCCAGACATTGGCCAGCGAAGTACGGCATTCGGCATCGACCTTGATGCGGCCAGCCTCCAACGCAAGCAAGGCCCCGCTGCCATTGAGCGCAGCCGGGACAAAGCTCTGGCCGATCGCCTTGAACACCTGGTCGGCAGTGAGCGTCAGGCGCTCGCCGGTGCCGACGAGTTTCTCGCCATCCATCGCCGTGTATTCGAGCTCGATGCCCGACACCTTGCCGCCTTCGGCAATGACCCGCTTCGGCTGCAGCCAGTGACGGATCGTGACGCCGTTGGCGGCGGCCAGATCCTGCTCGAATTCGGAGGCGTTCATGTGCTCCTGGCCGCGCCGGTAGCAGATCGTCACCTCTTCGGCGCCGAGCAGTTTCGATTGCACCGCTGCGTCGATCGCCGTCATGCCGCCGCCGATGACGACGACACGCCGGCCGACCGGCAGGCTGGCAAGGTCACTGGCCTGGCGAAGCTCCGCGATGAACTCCACGGCATTGGTCACGCCTTGCGCCTCCTCGCCGTCGGCACGCAGCGCATTGACGCCGCCAAGCCCCATGCCGAGAAACACCGCGTCGTAGTTCCTGGTCAGGTCCGACAGCTGATAGTCGCGGCCGAGCGCCTTGCCATTCTGAACCTCGATGCCGCCGATCGACAGGACGTAATCCACCTCGGCCTGGGCGAAATTGTCGATGCTCTTGTAGGCGGCGATGCCGTATTCATTGAGACCGCCGGCCTTCGGGCGGGCCTCAAGGATGGTCACCTCATGACCATGGCGGGCGAGCCGATGCGCGGCGGCAAGCCCCGCCGGTCCGGCGCCAACCACGGCGACCGTCTTGCCGGTCGGCTCAGCGCGCCGGTAAAACTGCTTGTCCTGCGCCATCGCGACATCGGTGGCGTAGCGTTGCAGGCGGCCGATCTGCACCGGCTTGCCTTCGGCCACTTCGCGCACGCAGACCTCTTCGCACAGCGTCTCGGTCGGGCAGACGCGGGCGCACATGCCGCCCAAAATGTTCTGGTCGAAAATCGTCTTGGCCGAGCCGATCGGATTGCCGGTCGAGATCTGGCGGATGAACAGCGGGATGTCGATCGAGGTCGGGCATGCGTTCATGCATGGCGCGTCATAGCAGAAATAGCAGCGATCGGACTCGACCAGCGCCTCGTGATGATCGAGCGGCGGATGCAGGTCGGAAAAATTATCCGCATATTGTTCGGGCGAAAGCCGTCCGCCGGCAATGCCCTGCTTGAAATGACCAGTCGCCATTCCGCTTCCCCATTCTTGTGGTTTTGCCGAAGGCTAGCACGTTTTGTTTTTTTATCAATTGGTCAATTTTCGATGCAAGCCGCTGAAAAGGCTTGATAAAAACATGATAGATATACTCATGTTTTTATTTCACGCGCGATCACTGTGCAGACAGGAGGCCCATTCCGGGGGCACGGCCATGCATCGACCTGATCTCGTTCGCGACCAGTTCCTGCAGCCGCCACAGATTGCGGTCACGAATGCCGAACGCTTCCAGGTGACGGTGTTGTAGAGATATTCGGCACCGGACCCGACATGCCCGCACGCCCGCGCCAGCACTTGGGCTACCCTCTCCAGCGGCTGGTTGAGCGAGGTGCCCCTGCCGGTCACACCGACCCAGAAGCCCAGCGCCCTTAGCCTGCCTTGAGCCGTACGCACCGGAAGCCACCTGACTGAGCCGATACTCTCGTGATCGCTGATCTCGCGCCGCAGCAATCTTTCGATCTGCAGCGGTTTTTCGCCTTCCGGCAAGCGGTAGATCACGCCGTTGCACCGCCCGCCCCGTTCGAGCGCCATCATCAAGCCCGGCTGCTCGGCACTGCCGCGCCAACGGACCATGTCGAGGCAAAAAGACCGATGCCAGCCGAAAGCGGTGGCGCGCTGCTGTTCGACGGACTCGAAGGCCGGTTTCCAGATCAGCGAGCCATAGGCGAACACCCATAGCGGTTCCCTCGTCCGCCTCGCCTGACAGCCGGGAGGCAAGCGTCTGGAAATCCTCATCGGTCAGTTGCGTCCAGCTTCCATCGGGACCGGGATCGGCCTCCTCCCGATGGCATAGCGCGACAAGCTCTGAAGTGAGCGACATCCGGCGCATGGATCAACAACCCTCGTTGGCGGCAAGCAAAGTCGAAAACCGCGACTTGCGCAAGATTACGAATGAGGGGCGCCTTGCCGCCATCGATTTCTGGCCCAGATGTCGGATTTCCGTCGCCAAGATCGTCCTAGGATGGATCGAACCACAATCCACAACTGGAAACGCAGGGAGCACGACAATGCCAAAGTCCCCGATGCCCTTTTTCTGGTACGAACTGATGACCACCGATCTCGACGCCGCCGAAGCGTTCTACACCGCTGTCGTTGGCTGGAAGGCGCAGCCCTTCGACGGCGCGCCCGGCATGCCGCGCTATATCGTCATGAATGTCGGCGAGCGCGGCGTTGCCGGGCTGATGGCGCAGCCGGACGAAGTGCGCAAGATGGGTATGCCGCCGGCCTGGATCGGCTACATCCACACCAGGGATGTCGATGCCTCGACAAAATCGTTGAAGGAGGCCGGCGGTACAGTTCATCGCGAACCCGATGACATTCCGGGCGTCGGCCGCTTTGCCGTCGTTGCCGATCCGCAAGGCGCGGCCTTCAACTTCCTGCAGCCGGATGGCCCCGACCAGCCGCCGCTGCCATTGGCGACGCCCGGCAATATCGGCTGGCATGAGCTCTATACGACCGACTGGCAGGCCGCGTTCGATTTCTATGCCGGGCAATTCGGCTGGACCAAGGGCGAGGCCATGGATATGGGGCCGATGGGCACCTACCAGCTCTTCGCCGCCGGCGGCGAGCCTATTGGCGGCATGATGAACAAGCCCGAGCAGATTCCGGTGCCGGCCTGGCAGTTCTATTTCAATGTTCCGGCCATCGACGCGGCGGCCAAGCGCGTGACCGACAATGGCGGCAAGATCCTGATGGGCCCGATGGAGGTTCCCGGCGGCGGTTGGATCGTGCAGTGCACGGATCCGCAAGGCGCTCATTTCGCGCTGATGGCGCCGGTGCGGTAGGCGTCCTGACCAACCGAGTGCTGCCGCTGGATCATTCCAGCGTCAGCACCGCAACTTTTTGGTGCTGCTGAGTTGGACGGCTATGTGTCGTTCGGCGACGGCAAGAATTGGGGAGCGCGAGTTAGCGAAAGAGCTTCGGGGAGCCGGAGGTACCATTCGATCCGGGCGACTTTCTTAGAGCAATTCCAGGAAAGTGCGTAGCGGTTTTCCGTCCGGAATTGCGTAAGAACAAATACTTAGAGCGGTTCGGCGATTCTATCAAAAGCTGAACCGCTCTAGGCGAAATCTATCGTGCCCATGGCGGAGGCTCGCCCGTATTTCGCGCTGATCGCGCCGGGACACTGAACCAGCCCGATACCTATCAAAATTGAACAGCCGCACCGCACCGTTGGTGCGATGCGAGCAGATGAATTGCCTCAGGGCGCAAAGTCATTCCGGCGCCAGTACAGCAATCTTGAGGGTCTCTTTCTTGGCGCCGCTGAGTTGGATGGTCGCCGGGCCGGCGGCCGGCTTGAAGCGCACGCTCTTGCGTATCCCGGGACAGGTCTTCATACCACTGAAACCCGCCAACTTCACGGCTTTGCCGTCCTGAACGACATCGACCCAGGCCTCATCGGACAGGCTGGAGTTCTCCCTCCGGGGGCACGGCCACGCTTGCCATCGCGCCGAATGTACCGGCTGCCGGCGCGCGTTCCGGCGGAACGGTGAAGCTGATCGTGTCGACCGGCACCAACGCCACATCTGCAGCCTCGCCGACCGAAAGGTCAGCGCCAGACTGCGCGGCGGGCGCCACCGCAAACAAGGCCTCCTCGCGCGTCACCGGCCATTTAAAAGCAGCACAACCGGTGTCGTCGGCGATGGCGACGCTGGTGCCTGCAACGACGGCGAATAGGCTGACGACGACTTTTCTCATGGCAAACGGAACCCACATGGTTGGAGTGTCTGGCTATCAATACAACTATAGCGATTTTATACAACCATAGCGAGAAAAATATTGAGGGACGAGGAACATTTCCAATCACCGATTGTTGATGGCAGGCCGTGCGAAGTGAATGGTCCCTTGCCGGGCGATAATCTATGGCCAGTTCGGGGTAAAATGGAGCTTCGATGAAGCTTTTCGACGGTCTCGCCAGATATCAGCGGCAGGCTCTGGCTGTGCTTCGCATCATGACCGCGCTGCAGTTTATGGAACCACGGCACCCAGAAACTGTTCAATTTTCCCGTCAGCGATCATGCCGGCGCCCTGAGCGGCCTATCGCTGACCGCGGGCATCCTCCAATTCGCTGGCGGCATCCTGCTGGTATTGGGGCTGTTCACCAGGCCGGTCGCGTTCCTTCTCAGCGGCGAGATGGCGATCGCCTATTTCATGGCGCACATGCCAAGCGGCTTTTTCCCGGTCAACAATGGCGGCGATGCGGCAATCTCCTTCTGTTTCATCTTCCTCTATCTGGTGTTCGCCGGTCCCGGCGCTTTTGCGCTGGACAACCGCCGCAGCGCTTGAGGCGCCGACAAGCGGCGCCTTCACCCCCGCATCCGCTCGAGATTCGCGTCGAACAGCGGCGACGGCTGCACGCGCGCGCGATAGCGCTTACCCAGAAGCTCGATCTCGAAGCCGTCGGCCTCGTCGGCGATCTCCTTCGGCACATAGCCCATGGCCACGGACGCCTTCGAATGGTGCGCGTAGCCGCCTGACGTGACCCAGCCGCGCACGGCGCCGTCGAACCAGATCGGCTCGTCGCCGATGACGTCGGCGTCGGCCGCATCGACGACAAAGGCGCGCAGCCGCAGCTTGCCGCCTTGCTGGCGCTCGGCGAGTGCCGCTTGCTTGCCGACAAAATCGGTTTCTTTCCCGTAGGCGACGAAGCGATCGAGACCGGCCTCCAGCGGCCCGTAGATCGGCCGGTATTCGCGCGCCCACGAGCCGTAGTTCTTTTCCAGCCGAAGCGCGTTGAGCGCGCGCGAACCGAACAGGCCGAGGCCAAATTCTTCACCCGCTGCCATCAGGGTCTGGTACGCCGCGCGCTGATATTCCGGCGCCACCCAGATCTCGTAACCGAGATCGCCGGTGTAGCTGACGCGGCCGACCAGGCACGGCGCCATGCCGATATCCATCTTGCGGATGGCCATGAACGGAAACGCCGCATTGGCGACATCTGCCCGCGTGACCTTTGCCAGGAGTTCCCGCGCATTCGGTCCAGCGATCGACAGGCCCGTCAGCTTCGCCGCCAGCGCCTCGACACGAACCGAGCCGTCCTGCGGCAGATGCGCCTCGAACCAGCGCATGTGATACTGCTCGGCAATGCCGGAGCCGGCGAGAAACCAGCCCTCCCCGTTGGAATTGGGACTGTCGAGATTGGCCAGCGAGAAATCGCCGATCAGCCTGCCGTCTTCCTTCAGCATCGGCGCCAGCGTCATGCGGCCGGGTCTTGGCAGCTTGCAGGCAAGCAGGCGGTCGAGCCAGACCGCAGCGCCCTCGCCGGTCACCCTATATTTGGCGAAGTTCGAAATTTCCGACAGGCCGACACTTGTCCGCACCGTTCTCACCTCATTTGCGACATGCTCAAAATCGCTTGAGCGCCGCCACGAGAACTCATCTTTGACGCCCTCGGGCGCATACCAAAGCGGCACTTCCAGTCCAAAGGCCACGCCCCATTGCGCGCCCTTGGCCGACAAGAGGTCGTAGACCGGCGTGGTCTTGAGCGGCCGCCCGGCAGGCAGCTCCTCATTGGGGAAGCGGATGGAAAAACGCCGCGAATAATTCTCGCGCACCTTGGCATTGGTGTAGGCCATCGTTGCCCAGTCACCATAGCGCGACACATCCATCGCCCAGATGTCGGCGCCGGGGTCGCCCTCGATCATCCAGTTCGACAGTGCGAGGCCAACACCGCCGCCCTGCGAAAAGCCGGCCATGACGCCGCAGGCGACCCAGAAACCAGGCAGGCCGCGCACCGGCCCGACCAGCGGGTTGCCGTCCGGCGCGAAGGTGAAGGGACCGTTGATGATCTGCTTGATGCCAGTGTTCTGGAAGGCCGGGAAATGCCTGAAGCCGACCTCCAGCGATGGCGCGATGCGGTCGATGTCGGGCTCCAGCAGTTCGTGGCCGAAATTCCACGGCGTCGAAAATTCGGACCATGGCTTGTTGGCCTTCTCGTAAGTGCCCATCAGCATGCCGCCGCGCTCCTGGCGCAGATAGAGCTCGCCGTCGAAATCGACCGCATGGATGATCTCCGTGCCGGTCTTCTGGTTCCAGGCGGCAACCTCCGGCATGTCCTCGGTGATCAGATACATGTGCTCCATGGCCAGCACCGGCAGCTCCAGCCCGACCATGCGGCCGACCTCGCGCGCCCACAGGCCGCCGGCATTGACGACATGCTCGGCCACCACCTCGCCTTTGTTGGTGATGACGCGCCACAGCCCGTCGGCGCGGCGCACGATGTCCTCGACCTTGGTGAAGCGCTCAACCTCGGCGCCAAGTTTCCGCGCGGCTTTGGCATAGGCATGGGTGACACCCGAGGGATCGAGATGGCCATCCTCCTTGTTGCGGACGGCGCCGACGAACTGCTTCGGGTCGAGCAGCGGCATCAGCTCGGCCGCTTCGTTAGGCGAAATCTCCTCGAGGTCGATGCCGAGATAGCGGCCTTTGGCGACAACGCCGCGCAGCCAGTCGAGCCGCGCCTCGGTCGCCGCCAGAAGCACGCCGCCGGTCAGATGCACGCCGGTCGCCTGGCCGGACAGCTCCTCGATCTCCTTGTAGAGCGAGATCGTGTATTTCTGCAGCTTGGCGACGTTGGGATCGCCATTGATCGTGTGCATGCCGCCGGCCGCATGCCAGGTCGAGCCGGAAGTCAGCTCGTCACGCTCCAGAAGCACGATGTCGGTCCAGCCGTGACGCGCCAGATGGAACAGCACGGAACAGCCGACGACACCGCCGCCTATGACCACGACCTTTGCATGCGATTTCATGGGTTTTCTCGTTATTTCAATGAGTTGGAGGGGAACGATGAATCGGGACGGGAGGAGCCAAGCCACCCCTCTCTGTCCTGCCGGCCATCTCCCCCTCAAGGGGGAGATCAGCAGCGACGGCGCCGCCATGCTTCTTTCAACGTTGGTGATTGGCGAAGGAAAACGTGACAGCCAATCTCCCCCCTTGAGGGGGAGATGTCCGGCAGGACAGAGAGGGGTATACGAGCGCAAACCTGTGGCCATCACGGCTCACCCGCCCCAATCGCTTCCTTGCGCTTCGCCACATACGCCTCCAGCGCCTCGCGCACAGAAATATCCATCGTCGGCTCGACATAATCTTCCAGCGCTTTCTTCCACAGCCGCGTTGCGCGCGCCGTGGCGTCGAGCCCGCCGGCCTCTTGCCACGCCTCGTAGTTCTGCCAGTTGGAGAGCATTGGCTGGTAGAAGGCGGTGGCGTAGCGCTCCAGCGTGTGCGGCTCGCCGAAGAAATGGCCGCCGGTCGGCACAGCACCCAGCGCCTCGACGGCGAGTTCCGCCTCGTTGACTTCGATCGGGCGCAAAAATTCCATCATGTGCTGGATCATCTCGACGTCGATAATGAACTTCTCGAACGACGCGGTCAGCCCGCCTTCCTGCCAGCCGGCTGCGTGGTAGACGAGATTGCCGTGGCCGAGCACCGCGCCCCACAGCGCCATCAGCGTCTCATAGGCGCCTTGCGCGTCGGCGGCGTTGGAGGCCGAACCCGGCGTTGTCCGGTAGGGCAGTCCGTAACGCCTCGCCAACTGCCCGGAAGCGATGTTGGCCTTGGTGTTCTCCGGCGTGCCGAAGGCCGGGGCGCCGGACTTCATGTCGACATTGGATGTGAAGGCGCCATACATGACCGGCGCGCCGGGTCGGACAAGCTGCGTCAAGACCACGCCGAACAATGCCTCGGCGTTCTGCTGCGCGAGCGCGCCGGCAAGCGTCACCGGGCTCATCGCGCCCATCAGCGTGAACGGCGTCACCGCGACCGACTGGCCGAACTCGGCCATGGTCATCAGGCCTTCGGCCATCATCTCGTCGAAGCGGCGCGGCGAGTTGACCGAGATGATGGTGGTGACGCCGGGATCATCGCGCATCTCATCAAGCGTCAGCCCTCGCGAAATCGCCATCATTTCGATGCCGTCGAGCGCCCTGCCCCGGCCGATCGCCGAGACGTGAAAACTTTTGTCGGTCAGCGTCAGATTGGCGAAGTAGGTGTCGAGATGGCGTGAATTGGCCGGCAGGTCGACAGGCGCGCAGACCTGATTGCCCAGCATGTGGATGCAGTTGAAATGCTGCGCCAGCCGGGTGAGATCGTCATAGTCGCGCAAGTTTCCGGCGCGGCGGCCACGTTCCATGTCATGCACATTGGGCGGTCCGGCGACCAGAGTGAAGTTGATGGTGTTGCCGCCGAGATGGACGGTATGGGCCGGGTTGCGCGGCGTAAGCCGGTAGCTCGACCGCGTCGTCTTCAGTGCCTCGTCGACCATGCCCCGGTCGATGCGGATTGTCATCGGCGCATGATCGACCTTGGCCCCGGCCTTCTCGAACAGCGAAAGCGCTCGCGGGCTCATCACCTCGATGCCGAAATTCTCCAGAATGTGCATCGACGCCTGGTGGATCGCCTCGATCTGGTCGGCCGAAAGCATCGCCATTGGCGGATAGGGATTGGTGACGCGCCGCAGCGGCAGTTGCGGGATGGCAACCGGGCCCCTGTTGCTGGTTCGCTCGGCGCCGCGCTTGCGTCTCGGTTCGGTCATGCGGCGCATCAAAGCGCCGGCACGAGGATCGGGCTGTCAGAAATCCGCCACCTTCGGGCGTGATTTTAGCCAAGGCGGCATTTTGGGAATTTCATTCCAACAAAAGCGACAGAAAACGTCGGAATATCCATCCTCGCTGTGCCCCGGCCAAAGCAGCCGATGAGCCGTTAAGAAACGCCGCAAGATTCCCTTTATGTTTTCGGCCTAATCCTCCTCCGATGCGTAGGTCAAGTTTTAGTAAAATTGTAGCTGTTACCGTGCTGCTCGTGCTGTCGGCCTGCGCGACGCCGCCGAGCCATATCAACGATGTCTGCGCCGTCTTCGACCAGAATGACGGTTGGTTTGACAACTGGCAGGCAGCGGCCGAACGCGCCGAGCAGAAATACGGTGTGCCAGTTCCTGTGCTGATGGCGACGGTGCGCAAGGAATCCGGCTTCAAGAGCAATGCCAGGCCGCCGCGCACCAAGCTTCTCGGCTTCATTCCCTGGAAACGTGTCTCCAGCGCCACCGGCTTCTCGCAGGCGCTCGACGGCACCTGGGCGCAGTACCAGAGCGAGACGGGCAGCTGGGCGGCGCGCCGCACCAGGTTTGCCGATGCCGTCGATTTCGTCGGCTGGTACCATTCCAAGACATCAGACACGCTCGGCATCGCCCGCAACGACACCTATAATCTCTATCTAGCCTATTATCTCGGCTGGACAGCCTACGGCCGCGGCAATCGCGGCGACGCCGGCGTGCAGCGCTACGCGCGGGCCACCGAGCAGATGGCGCAGGACTACGCCGCGCAGCTACGCCAGTGCGCGCGTTGACGGCGCCACGGATCTAACCCTCCGTCAGCTTCGGCCGCTTTCCATGTGGACGCTTGGGCGGGGTGCCGGCAAAGCCCGGACCCACACCTTGCGGCGCGTCGTCCGGCACGCCTTCATTGGCGGCATGCTCCTTGTCGAACTTGATCACCGGCTCCATTTTCGCCAGCACATCGTCGGCAAGCCAGCACAAGCTCATATGGCCGTCGCCGAGATGCTTGACCGGCGGCACCTGCGTCTCGCAAAGATTGTCCGGCACCAGCTTCTTGTAGCCGCATCGCGTCTGGAACGGACAGCCGGTCGGCGGGTTCATCGCTGACGGAATGTCGCCCTCCAGCACGATGTGCTTCTTGATCACACTGGTGTCGGCGATCGGGATCGCCGACAGCAGCGCCTCGGTATAGGGATGATAGGGCGGCGAAAAGATCTGGTCGGTCGTGCCCTGCTCGACGATATAACCGAGATACATGACGACGACCCGGTCGGCGATGTAGCGCACCACCGACAGATCGTGGCTGATGAACAGCATCGTCGTCTTGTTCTTGCGCTGGATGTCCATCAAAAGCTCGGTCACCGCCGCCTGCACCGACACGTCGAGCGCCGAGACCGGCTCGTCGGCTACCACCACCTTGGCGTCGCCGGCAAAGGCCCGCGCCACGCCGATGCGCTGCTTCTGGCCGCCGGAAAGCTGGCGCGGCTTGCGGGTCTCGAACGCCCGCGGCAGCTTCACCAGGTCGAGAAGCTCCAGCATGCGCTTGCGGCGGTCGGCGACGGTGTTGCCGACGTTGAACTTTTCCAGCGTGCGGATGATCTGCGAGCCTACCGAGTGGCTGGGATTGAGCGTGTCGAACGGATTCTGGAACACCATCTGGATCGACGACACCGTCTCGACGCTGCGCTTCTCGACGCCGGTCGACTCGATCCGCTTGTTGCCGAGCGTCACAGTGCCGGAGCTTGCCGTCTCCAGCCCGAGCAGCACCTTGGCCAGCGTCGACTTTCCGCAACCGGACTCGCCGACGATGGCGACGGTCTCGGATTCGCGTGCCATGAAGGAGATCGTCTCGTTGGCCTTGACGACGCGGCCTTCGCTTGACCCGAACACTTCGCTGCCGCCGACCTTATAGTATTTCCTGAGGTCCTCGATCTTGAGCACCGGCGCGCCGGGCTCGACGCGCTCGTTGACCTTCTTGGCGCCGGGCGGCAGCGCTTCCCAGTCGATCT
The DNA here is from genome assembly GCF_004023115.1 of Mesorhizobium sp. M6A.T.Cr.TU.017.01.1.1. Taxonomy (NCBI): domain Bacteria; kingdom Pseudomonadati; phylum Pseudomonadota; class Alphaproteobacteria; order Hyphomicrobiales; family Phyllobacteriaceae; genus Mesorhizobium; species Mesorhizobium sp. M6A.T.Cr.TU.017.01.1.1. The sequence continues at coordinate 12,801 of NZ_RZTA01000062.1, read as the reverse complement.
CGTTGAAGCGCACGCAGCGCGAAAAATGGCCTTCATGGCCGTCGACAGCGATCATCGGGATTTCGGCGGCGTTGCAGACGCCCTCGACGAAATGGTGGCAGCGGGGGCCGAAATTGCAGCCCTTCGGCCGCTCGTGCGGCAGCGGCAGTTGCCCCGGTATAGAGATCAGAGGCCGAGAATTCTTGTCGGCGCCGGGCAGCGGGATCGAGCGGAATAGGCCTTGCGTGTAGGGATGGCGCATTCGGTCGAAGACGTCCTTGATCTTGCCGGTCTCCACCGCTTCGCCCGAATACATCACCGTGATGCGGTCACAGGTTTCCAGGATCAGGCCGAGATTGTGCGACACGAAGATCATCGAGGTGCCGAACTTCTCGCCGAGCCCCTTGACCAGGTCGACGATGCCGGCTTCCACCGTCACGTCGAGCGCGGTCGTCGGCTCGTCGAGCAGGAGCAGCGCCGGCTTCGACAGCAGCGCCATGGCGATGACGATGCGCTGTTGCTGGCCACCGGAAAGCTGGTGCGGAAAGGAGCGCATCATGCGCTCGGGATCGGGCAGCCTGACCGAGCGCACCATTTCCAGCGCGCGTTTATAAGCCTCTTCCTTCGACACTTTGTCGTGGATCAGCGGCACTTCCATCAGTTGCTGGCCGACCTTCATCGCCGGGTTCAGACTGGCCATCGGCTCCTGGTAGATCATTGCGATCTTGTTGCCGCGGATGGCGCGCAGTTCCTCGTCGGACAGTTCGCCCATGTCCTTGCCCTGGAATTTTATCCGGCCGCCGACGATCTTTCCGATGTTGGAGAGGTCGCGCATGATGCCGAGCGACACGGTCGACTTGCCGCAGCCGGATTCGCCGACGATGCCCATCGCTTCGCCGGGCATGACCGTGCAGGAGAAGTCCATAACGGCCGGTATCTCACCCTTGCGGGTGAAGAAGGAGATCGACAGGTTCTCGATCTCGATGATCGGCCCATTGGTCGGCTTGGCGGGATTTCGAACTGCCTCATTCATGGGTCGCTCCAATCCTGGTTCTTCTAAGTAGGGTCGAAGACCCGTCCATCAATCTTTCATCGATTGTTCACGCAGCGAGTCTGCCAGGAGATTAAGGCCCAGCACGAACGACATCAGCGCGATCGTCGGCGGCAGCGCCGGATGGATGAAGGACCGCAGCAGCCGGCTGGCATCCTTGATCGCGGTGCCCCAGTCCGGGCTCTCTGGCGCCAGCCCCAAGCCGAAATAGCCGAGCGTGCCGAGCAGGATCGTGGTGTAGCCGATACGAAGGCAGGCATCGACGATCAGCGGCCCGCGCGCATTGGGAAGTATCTCCCACAGCATGATGTACCAGGGCGATTCACCGCGCGTCTGCGCCGCCGCCACATAGTCGCGCGTTTTGATGTCCATGACCAGGCCGCGCACGATGCGGAACACGCCGGGGCTGGACGCGAACACCACCGCCACGAAGATGTTGAGCTGGTTGGGATCAATGTGGATGATCCTGAACGGGTCGGCGTCGAAGACGAGGCCGGCGTAGACCCAGCCGCCAATGATCAGCGTCAGCCCCAGGAGGATGTACAGGCGGTCGGGCCGCTTCTTGTAGCGCGTCCAGAATAGCACGCTGAAGAAGATGATCGGGAACAGGAAGAACAGGCCGGCCATCATGTAGGGAATCGGTGTCTCCATGATGCCCGGCGTCACCAAGAGGTAGAACAGGAGGATCACCGGGAACGCGAGCACCAGATTGGCGAGGAAGGACAGCACGGTGTCGATCCTGCCGCCGTAATAGCCGGCCGGCAGGCCGAGCGTGATGCCGACCATCAGCGCGAAACCGGTCGCCGCCGGCGCGATGATCAGCACGATCTGGCTGCCATAGACCATGCGGCTGAACACGTCGCGGGCAAGCTTGTCGCCGCCGAACAGGTAGACAAGTCCGGATTGCGGCTCGACCGCGCCCGGCAGCGCGTCCTTCATGATCGGGATCTGGACAAGCGGATTGAAGGGCGAGATGGTCGACGCGAAGATCGCCGTGAACAGCCAGAATAGGCAGATGCCGACGCCGACGATGCCGACGCTACTGTCGAACAGCTGACCGTAGAGGCCAAGCCTCTTCTTGTAGGCGAAGCTCGCCCCCATCACCAGGACGAGAGCGATCCAGACCGGCCAGAAACGCGCAAGCACGCCAAGCACCACGTTGAAGGCGCCGATATATTCAAGCTGCATCCGCCCGATCCCCTATTGAACTCTGATACGCGGATTGAGAAACGCATAGCCGACATCGGAAATGAGCTGCGTGATCAGGACGATGAACACCGAGACCAGGGAGCAGCCGAGCAAAAGATCGATGTCGTTGTTGCCGGCCGCCTCGACCAGCGTGTAGCCGAAGCCTTGATAGCGGAACATCACCTCGACGATGACGACGCCGGTGAGCAGCCAGGGAAATTGCAGCATGATGACAGTGAACGGCGCGATCAGCGCGTTGCGCAGCGCGTGCTTGACCACGACGCTGCCGAAGGAGAGGCCCTTCAACCGGGCGGTGCGGATATATTGCTGCGTCATCACCTCGACCATCGAGGCGCGGGTCATGCGGGCGATGTAGCCGATACCGTAGATCGCCAGCGTCATGACAGGCAGCGTGAAGTTGTAGAAGGTGATGCCCCGGCTGGCCGAAGCCGCCGAACCGTTCAGCAGGCCGAGCCATGAGGCGAAGATGACGGTAAAAATGACGCCCGACACATATTCGGGCGTCGCCGTCGAGGCGATCGAGGCGACGGACAATGTCCGATCGGTTCGCGACCCCTCGCGCATGCCGGCGAGGATGCCGATCAGAAGCGAAATCGGCACCATCACCACAAGCACCCAGAACATCAGGATGCCGGTGGCGCCGAGCGCCGGGAAAAGCTTCGACGCGACCGTCGTCTTGAACTTGGTCGAGCAGCCGAAATCGCCCTGCAACACGCCGGAGAACGTCGGCTCGACAGGATCGTTGCAGAAGGAAAAACGTCGCCCGGGCTTGCCCGTTGCCGGGTCTGTGACCGGCTGCTTGGGCACGACACCCAGCCATTGGCCGTAGCGGGAGAAGAAATTCTGGCGGTAGCCATGATTGACCAGCCAGCTTTCGAGCTGCTCGGCCGAGGTGTGCATTTCGGTCTGGCTAATCGCCAGCTTTTTCAGATTGGGGTCGAGATTGATCAGGAAGAACACGACCAACGTCAGGCACAGCATCGTCAATGCCATGGTGCCGAGGCGTCGAAGGATGAAAGAAAGCATGGCGGTCCCCTGCCGGTCTGGTTGGGGTTGAGGCCGGCTTGGAACCAGCTCAGCCGCTATCGGCGGAGCTGGCTGTCAAACGGACCCTCAGAATGCGATCAACCCTGTCTTATTGCACGCCCTCATCCGAAGAGTTTGCGCTTTTTTGCTGCGCCGACTTTCGGTTGTGGGATCATGCATGGCGTGGGTGGAAGGGGCGAACCGCCCCTTCCACGATCGATCCGATCAGGCCTCGTCGAGCCAGACCTTGCCGTAATCGCGCTCGAAGGTCGGGTGCATGGCGTAGTTCTTAACCGCCGCGACCGAATGGCTGTACAGCTTGCGCCAGTAGGGCTGGATGATGATGCCGGAATCCTGCAGGATCTGCTCGATGTCCTTCATCATCTCCTTGCGCTTGGCGGCGTCGGCGACCGAAAGCGCGGCGTTGAGCTTGGCATCCCACTCGGGATTCGACCAGGCAGTTTCGTTCCAGGCTTCTCCGGTGCGGTAGCCGATCGCCAGAACCTGGACGCCGAGCGGCCGCATGTTCCAGTTGGTCATCGACAGCGGATACTTCGTCCAGTCGTTCCAGAACGTCGAACCCGGCAGCACCGTGCGCTTCACCTTGATGCCGGCGTCGCGCATCTGCGCGGCGATCGCATCGCCGGTGTTCTTGTGCCAGTCTTCGTCGACCGTGATCAGCTCGTGCTCGAAATCGGCCTGCCCGGCTTCCTCCATCAGCGCCTTTGCCTTAGCCGGATCGCGGGCAATCTTCGGCAGCTCGTAATATTCCGGATGGATCGGGGCGACATGGTGGTTTTCGGCGACAGTACCGGCATCGCCACCCCCCAGCTGGAGCACGACAGCGTTGTCGACTGCGAGCTGCAGCGCGTTGCGGACCTTCTGATCATCATAAGGCTTGTTGGCCACGTTGGTGCGGCAGACGATGGTCGCTGCGGTGACCACCTCGTACTTGACCAGGTCGACACCGTCGAGGATCGACACATAGTCGGCTGACGTCTCGAAATTGGTATGGACCTCTCCCGATTCGAAGGCGCTGACCGTGGCCGCCGGATCGGTGCCGTAGTCGATGAACTCGATGCCGTCGAGAAAGACCTCGCCGTCCCACCACTTGTTGTCTTCGCGGCGCTTGTAGACGACTTTCTGGCCGACATCGTAGGAGACGAGCTCGAAGGGGCCGGTGCCGATCGGGCAGGCTTTGAAATCGCCACCCTTTTCGTCGAAGGTCTTGTGGACGACGAGACCGGGATAGTCGCACACGTTGGGGATGAGGGCGATATCCGGCGTGCTGAGCTTCAGCTTCACCGTCAAATCGTCGACCTTGGTGACTGCGCTCTCATCCAGCTTGTCGTCCTTGACCAGCGAGCCGAGACGGCCGGGCATGGAATTGCCTTCGGCCTTCTTGTCGGCCCAACGCTTGAAGTTGAAGATGACATCGTCTGCGGTGAACGGATCGCCGTTGTTCCAGGTGACGCCCTTGCGCACATGCAGCGTGTACTCGGTGGCATCGTCGTTGACGTCCCAGCTCTCGAGCAGGTAGGGGCGGAACGTGTATTCGTTTGTGTACTTGACCAACGGCTCGAGCGCCTGGCGCTCGGCATTAGCGATTTCCGACCAGTCGGCCTTGCGCGGATCCTTCGGATCCTTGATCCACATAGCGACCTTCAATATGCCGCCCTTCTTGCCCTCCACGTCCTGCGCTCTCGCCGGCGTCGGGTCGGCGAGGCCGAGCATGCCATAGGCCATCGCCGTGGACGCGCCGAAGACGCTGGCCAAAGCGAGAAACTCGCGGCGATCGACACGTCCGGCCCTGGCTTCTTCGGCCATTACGTGGATGTGATCCGGAACGCGATCGCCATTACTCTTGTAGATTGTCATCACGAACTCCCATTGTTGGCTTTCTGCCTTTTACCATTCCGCATCCGGGCCATGATGTCAAAAACGGCACGGATTGGGAACATGCCAAGGAATGTGCAACTTTGGAAGGGAAGCAGTTCGCGTGATAACGACAGTCTTGGCGCAAAATTGCTATTGCCCGGCAGATTTCGCTCGAATATCCGGCATCGATTAAACTGAGACATTCACTACAGCGCCGCGCGTCCTCGTGGACGCGCAAAGGACGCTGTAGCGCTTTGATTTTGCGCATAATCTTTTGCCGAAAATCGATTTCGATTTTCGGGGTCATGCGCGAAGGTCTGCACGGCGCCAGTTGATCGCGGATGTCGTGCAAAAACGGCGGCGGCGGCAGGCTTCAGTACTCGCGCTCGTAGAAAACGCCGCCCTTGGCTTCGCCGGCGTCGGTGGCCTCGCCGCGCAATTTGACGCCGCGCCCGACGTCGAGATCGATCGCCGCCTTGCCCGAACCCGGCTTGTCGCCTTTCTGGATCGTCACATAGGTGCGGTCGTTGAGATATTTGCCGGCCGAGACCGCGGTGCCGCCCTCCTCGTCCGTGATGACGTCGAGATCGTCGACGCCGATCGCGCTGCGCAGGTTCTGGAGCAGCGACGTCGAGCCGCCGACACCGGCCAGTTGCGCGGCGGCTTCGGCAAGCTGGGCGATCTGCAGCGGCGACAGGTTCGACATCGAGCGGCCGAAAATCAGTTGCGCCAGAACCTCGTCTTCCGGCAGCGCCGGCACCGACGAGAAATTGAATTTCGGATTGGTCGCCTCGCCCGATACCACGATGGTGACGGTGGCGCTGCTCGTCGTCGATGTCGCTGTGAGGTTGAGATAAGGCACCAGAGACCCTGAAAAGCCGACCGTGCCTTCGGTGAAGGTCAGCCGCTTGGCAAGGATCGTCAGCCGCCCGCGCTGCAAGGTGAAGGTGCCGACCGCTTGCGGCGACGACGCCGGGCCGGTCAGCCGCAGCGAGCCGCCAAGCTCGGCATCGACGCCCCTGCCCTGGATGAATATCTGGCTCGGCGCGTTGACCGTGACATCAAGATTGAGGCCGCTGCCACCGCTGCTGCCGCTCGCCGTCGCCGGGCGCAACGCCTTGTCCTGCGCGCGCACGGCGGCCGGTGCATTCTTGTGCTTGACGTCGAGCGCCGCCAGCGAGCCCGGCAGTTTTTCGGGAACGGTGATGACGGTCTTGGCCAGGTTGACCGTGCCCGAAATCACCGGCGCCGATGCGAGCGGACCCCTGATAGTCAGGTCGCCGCCGAGATTGGCGGTGACCACCCTGCCGTCGGTGTAGCGGCCGTCGACGAGCTTGACCGTCAGGTCGGCCGGAAAACCTTGCGCCGGAACGATGCCGACGGTGCCGCTGGCAGACAGGCTGCCGCGCGTCGACAGCGTGCCGGTCAGGCGGTTGATTCTGGCGACGCCGCCGCCGATTGCGACATCGGCGGCGATATCGTTGATCGCAAGGCCCGAGCGTGCATCGATCAAACGGGCACCTGACGTGCGGACCGTGCCTGAGATCACCGGCGATGTCGCCGGGCCGCGCACCTGCAAATTGACGTCGGCCGTGCCGCTCAAGGACAGGCCTTGCGCAGCGAGTGTCCGAGTGAGGAAGGCGAACGGCACCTTGCCGGAGAAGTCGAGATCAAGGGTGGGCGTGCCTGATGTCGTCATCGTGCCGCCGCCCTTGAGACCGAGGCCGGCGCCGTCGCTCATGTCGGCGTCGAAGGCCAGTCTGTTGCCCGAATATGTGCCGGAGGACGAAACACCCATGCCGCCGAAACCGGCACCGCGGGTCTGCGACGTCTGGACGCCTGCGGCGTCGATCTTGAAGGCAACGGCCGGATTGGCCGGCGCGCCCGTCACCTTAACCGTGCCCGAGATCGAGCCGGCGGCATCGAGGCCCGGCGAGAAACTGTGGGCGAGCGAGATCGGCACCCGGGCCAGCGTCGCGTTGAGATCGAGCGCCTGCCCAGCTTTGCCCGTGACCGTCGCCGTGCCGCCGCCGAGGTTGAGCACGAGCCTGTCCAGGTTGGTGGTGCCGTTGGCGATGGTGATGGTCGAGGCCTGGGCGATCGCCGCCTTGATGCCACGCATGGTCGCCTCGCCGGAGGTGAGCTCGACCGTCGTCGTGCCACTGGCGATCCTGACGCGGCCGGCGGCCCTGGCCGGAATATCCTTGACGGTGGCGCCGCCGGAAAAGCCGGTCCAGTCGGCCTCGCGCTTGAGGTCGACATCGATGCCGCGAATGACGGTGCCGCCGGAGGTGACGCTGTCGGCACGGATCTTTCCGGAGATCACTGGCGCGGCGAGATAATTGGCGATCTGCGCATCGATTGTGACCGTCTTTGCCGAAAGATCGCCGCGCGAAATCGAAGCCGTCGAAGCCTTGATGGTGACTTCAGGCGCATTGCCGGTCTTCGAGAAGACAATCGTGCCGCGCACGTCGCCTTCCGCCTTTTCCAGCGCAAGCGCTGCGAGCGGTCCGATATCAGGCAGGTCGAGCGCCACGGTGCCATCAGGCACGAAGGCATTATCAAGTGCCAGGTCGCCCGATATCCGGTTCTTGCCGAGCGACAGCAGAAGCCCGTTGATGGCGCGCTTGCCGTCGGACGTCGCCAGCACGGCACTGCCTTGCAGGGCCTGGCCCGCGACATTTCCGGTCAGTTGCACATTCGCCGCCGGGTTGGCGGCATCGGCCTTGCCGGTGGCGGTGAGCCTCAGGCCGGTGATCTCGCGTTCGGCCACCGAAAGCCGGTCGCTGTTGACCGTCAGCGACAGGTCGGGCGCCGTGCTCGCGCCTTGCGCGTTCAGCGCGAAAGCGATGGCGCCCTTGGCATCCCCGGATAGAAGCGAGATGTCGGCCAGCGCGCCCTTGATGTCGGCGGCGAGTTTGTTGTCGGCAAGGCTGGCCTGCCCGTCGGCGGTCAGCGCGCCGGACACCAGCCGGATCGCATTGGCGGTGACATTGCCATTGGCGTCACGCTTCAACGCGGCACTGAGTTCCGTCCGCTCCGCGAGCACACCGCGCGCTGTCGCCGGCAGCGCTGCGGAAGCCGCATCCGCCCTAAGGTTGAGATCGATGGCGCCGTCGGCCAGCGAGACCCTTCCTTTGAAGCCGGTGTTCAGCGCGTCGCCCGTCACCGACCCGCTGTCGATGACGATGGTGTCAGCGGCGAGACTGCCCGCGACCTTGGCGGTGATCTTGCCGGCGATCAGCGGCGCGATGGTCGGATTGTCCAAGCCGATCTTGTCCGCCGTCACTGTGCCGGAGATCGGCCCTGTCCGGCTTTTCACGTCGAAGGCGTCCGAGTGCAATGCCAAGGTGAGCCTCTCGACCTTGGTAAAGTTCGTCGCGACCGAAGGCAGGACAGCGGAGATATCGAGCTTCGGCTGCGTGCCCTGCCCCGCAGCCTTTACCGATAGCGCCTGCAGCTCAAGCTTGACCGGGCTCTCAGTGCTGCCAAGCGCCAACGGCAGGCTCGGGCCGGTCGAGGCTAGGTCGAGCGCAAAATCGCTGGCGCCGTTTGGATTGATAGTGCCGGCGGCCTTGCCCGAAATTTTGTCACCGGCGAGCGTCGCTTGATCGATGGCAATGCCGCCGGCGGCCGAGAAACTGCCTGCCGCATCGACATTGAGCGGACCGAGTCCCGCCTGGCGTGTCTGGCTGGTTTCGGCACCGTTGAGTTGCGCATTGAAACGAATGTCGGGGGCAGCCGACGGTCCCGTCACTTGCGCCGTTCCGCGGAGTGTGCCCGCGGCGTCGAGGCCGGGGGAAAAATCATTGGCAAGGGCGGCCGGCAGCGCTGAAAACTCTGCCGCGAGGTCGAGCGTCTGGCCGGCAGTGCCGGACACGGACACCGATCCGCCGCCGACATCGAGCATCAGCCTCTCAATGCTGGCTGTGCCATTGGCGATGCTCAAGCTCGACGGCTGTGTGATCGCTGCCTTGATGCCGCGGATGGTCGCTTCGCCCGAGGCGATCTCGACGCTGGTCGTGCCGTCCGCGATCTTCACCCGGCCTTCGGCTGTGGCCGGAATGCCAGATACGGTGGCGCCGCCGGAAAACCCGGTCCAGTCGCCGTCACGCTTCAAATCGACCCCGATGCCGCTGATCACGGTGGCCCCGGATGTGACCGTATCGGCCTTGATCGAGCCGGAGATCGCCGGGGCCTTGAGATAGTTGGCGACCAGTGCGTTGACGGCAATGGTCTTCGCCGCCAGATCGCCGCGCGAAATAGACCCGCTCGTCATATCGATCGCAACCATCGGCGCGCCGCCATCATTCGAGAGGCGGATGCTGCCCTGCACGTCGCCCGCCGCCGCCTGACCGGCAAGTGCGGCCAGCGGGCCGATATCGGACGCTTCGAGTGTCAACGTCCCGAGCGGCAGCAAGCTGTCGTCGAGAGCGAGATCACCCGAGATCTTGTTGTCGGCCAGCGACACGCTAAGCCCGTTGATGGAACGCTTTCCGTCACGCGTGACCAGTGATGCCCTGAGATCGAGCGGCTGGTCGTCGACGGATCCGGTCAGTGAGACATCGGCGACGGGGTTGGCGATGTCGGCCTTCCCGGTCGCCGCCAGCTTGATCGCCTTGACCGTATGACCGGACGCCGTCAGGCTGTCGCTGTCGGCCGAGACCGAGAAATCCGGCGCCGTGCGCGCGCCGCTCGCCGTCAGCGCGAAATCGACGGCCCCGCCGACGGGTATGCCAACCATGGGCGACAGCACCGAAACGTCACCGAGCGTGCCCTTGATGTCGGCCTGGATGTCGGTGCCCGTCGCGCTGGCGGTGCCGCTGGCGCTGAGCGTGCCCGAAGTGAATTGCAGCGCATTGGCGGCAAAGGAACCCTGCGGATCGCGGGTCGCCGTCGCCGAGAATGTCACACGCTCGCCGAGAACCGAGCGGATCTGCGGCGGCAGCGCGGTCGAGACGGCATCGGCATTCATCTTGAGCGTCATCGCCAAATCGGCCAGCGTCACCCTGGACGTCACTGAGGCATTGAGCGCGTCGCTGCGCAGCGTGCCTTGATCGACGACGATCTCGGCCTTGCTGACCGATCCGGCGAGGTCCGCTGTCACCCTGCCGGTCACCAGCGGCGCCAGCGTCGCCACGTCCGTGTTCAGGCCACCGGCCGCAAGCTTGATGGTGACCGGTCCGCTGCGGTCCTGGATGTCGAAGCCGTCGGAATGGATTTCAGCCGTCAGATCGTCCACCCGCGTGCCGCCCGCCACCACAGAGACCAGAGACGCGCCGATGTCGACGATCGGCGCCTTGCCGCCGCCGAACGCGCGGGCTGTGGCGCCGGTGATCGCGACGGTCACTGGCTGCGCCGCAGTGCCGAGGCTGAGCACAATCGGCGGACCCTTGGCGGCGAGCTCCACCGAAAGATCGCTGGCGCCATTGGGGTCGATGATGCCCGCGGCGGTGCCATGCACGGCATCGCTGTCGATATTGGCGCGCTCGACTTCGACGCCGCCCGTCACGATCGCGGTTCCGGCGAGGTCGAAGCTGGTTTTGCCGGTAAACAAGGGTTTCAGATTGTCGGGTATGAAGCGCTGGAAGTCGCCATCGCCCTTGGCCTCGACATAGTTGCCCTTGTCGGTGAGCTGGTGGCGGCCGGTGAGTTGGGTGACGATCTGGCCGTCGACGACGAAGGTACCGATGCCGCTCCAGTTGGCGACCGGCCCCGTGCCCGTGACGACGATGTCGACCGGAGGCGTATCCGGCAAATTGAGCAGATTGGCGATGATGCCTCCCGCCGGCTCGGACGCCTTCAGATCGAGGTCGAGCTTGTTGTCGGCGGGCGCAAAATGGATGTTGGCGTCGACCTTGCCTTGCTTGCCGTCGTGGCGGGTGATGTTGAGGTTGGTTTCGAGCGCCAGTGGCGCCGCGTCGGCCTTGAACGCACCCTTGGCCGCCAGCTCTGCGATGCCGCTGCCGGCCAGGGCCTGCCCGAGCGCAATTTCTGGCAGGTCGATCTGCTTGATGTCGAGCGACACCGGCAGTGTGGTGGCACCACCTTGGCTCGGCTGCGTGCCGGCCACCGGCAATCGCGCCAGCTCGATGCGATCGGCGGCGATGCGGCCGGCGCTGAAGCTTTTTGACAGAAGCGCCAGCGGCGACCAGTCGACGGCCACCTTGCGCGCCACCAGCCAGGCGCCCTGGCGATCCTCCAGCACCACGTGGTCGACGGTCAGCGCGCCGGACCAGATGCCGTCGATGCCGCTGACCGTGACCTTCCGGTCATCGGTCGACGCCATGGTCGAGATGAGGCCGGCGAGATTGTCGCGGCCGCGCTCGGTCTTGGTCAGCACGACGAGCGCACCGACCACCGCCGCCACCAGGACGAGCAGCGTGTAAAGGACAATGCGGAGGATGCGCTTGAACATTGTCATCAGAACGCCTGGCCGATGCCGGCATAGATGCCGAAACGCGGGTCGTCGGGACCCCGGTTGAGCGGCACCGCCGCATCCACACGCAGCGGTCCGAACGGCGTAATATAGCGCAGGCCGACGCCGGCGCCGACCTTCATGTCGGAAAAATCCGGGAACTGCTCGGTCGAGACCGTACCGGCATCGACGAACGGCACGACGCCGATCGTGTCGGTGACGGCGATGCGCATCTCGAGCGAGGTCTCGAAGTACGAAAGCCCGCCGATCGGCTCTCCGTCGATGTCCTTCGGACCGATGCCCTGATAGGCATAACCGCGCACCGAGCCGCCGCCGCCGGCATAAAAGCGCCGGTCGGCCGGAACATCCTGAAGGCCGGCACCGATGATCGAGCCGATGGCGACGCGTTCGGCCAAGACGAACTTCGAGGCCGCGTCGATCGACTGATAGGCCGATCCTTCGCCCCTCAGCTTGACGAAGGCCGCACCGTTCAAAATGTCGTAGCTCGGCTCGACATAGGCCAGCGCCCTGAATCCCGTCGTCGGGTTCAGCCGGCTGTCGCGATTGTCGTAGACATATTGCAGCGGAACGCTCGCGATCAGATAGGTGTGCTTGCCGAAGGAATCGGTGATCTTCGAATAGTCGAGCGCGACTTCCGCAGAAACCGTCTGCTGCTTGTCGAGTTCATAGGACAGACCGGTGTTGCCCTTGACCGCGAAATGGTCGTAGGCGTCGGGATGCTCCAATACGGTGTTGACGCCGGCGAAGAATTTTGACGCCGGCCCCACCACGCCCGGCTTTTCGAACATGATGCCGGCATTGTAGTTGAGCTCGGTCAGGTCGTTGCTGCCGATGCCGCTGATTGCGCCCTCGATGCGCAGCTTTTCGGCACGGCCGAACAGATTGCGGTGGCCCCAATAACCTTCGAGGCCGAGCCCCTCGGTGTTGGAAAAGGTGCCGCCAATGCCGAAATAGCGCGGCTTGCGCTCGCTCACTTCGACGCCGATCGGGATGTTGCCGTCGGCGTCGAGACTGTCGGCCTCCTTCAGCGTCACGCTGTTGAAGACTTCCAGCCCGAGCAGCCGGTCGCGCGCCTCGTCGACCTCTTCCGGCGAATATTGGCGGCCGCGCTCCAGGCCGGTCATGTATTCGGTGAAGTCGCGGTCGACTTTTTCGGTGCCCTCGACCGTGGTGTCGCCGTAACCGGCAACCGGTCCGGCCGCCACGGTCAGCGTCACGT
>NZ_RZTA01000061.1:0-36881 GCF_004023115.1 Mesorhizobium sp. M6A.T.Cr.TU.017.01.1.1 | reverse complement strand
GGGGCGGGGCGGAGGCGAGCTTGCGTCGACATGGCGCAAGGATGCCACGGCGAGGCCGAATCGTCACCATGACCCCAATTGGCGCCTGCGGCTATTTGGCCTTTGCGGCTTGCCGTGCTGGGCCCAGAGTGGGCCCATTTTTCCGTTTTCGCGTCTTGGTTAGTTTCCCGGATTTCAAATAAGCCTTATCTTTCAAGGGCTTATTGGTCGGAGTGGCCGGATTCGAACCGACGACCCCTTGACCCCCAGTCAAGTGCGCTACCGGGCTGCGCTACACTCCGGACCGGTCGCGATGTATCGTGATAACCCGGTTCGGGTCAACCGAATTCGGCGGCCGTCACGCCGATGCCCGGCGTGATGGATTTGAAGTTCCTGCTCTGTTGCATGTCGTCAGCACTCAGGAACTTCAAATCCAGAATCACGCTCGTTTACTCGTATGGTTTGATGCTCTGGCGTCGCTGCTATGAGACGGGTCGATTTTCCGCGGATTGTGTCAGCACGGGTGTATTGATCAGCGCGTTTTCCGGAAGCCTAAGCGCAGAGGCTATTCGTCGAAGCTTCGACGGATCGGCATCCTTGCCGCTCTCGATGTCTGCGATTTCATTGATTGACAGGCCACACGTCAGAGACAGCTCTTCCATGCTGTATCCCCTGGTTTCCCGGATGGTTCTGAGGGCGCTGTGATCAGGCGCAGCTTCGATTGCCGCCAGTTCGGAGAAGGGTTCTTTTTTTGCTATTTGGGACATTGGCAACTCCGTGGTCTGAAAGAGTTTGATCAAATAATGATGTTGCCTGGGACGGTCGCGACAATGCCCGGTCATTAACGATTTGCCAAGCACCAAAGGAACCGTCACGGCATCGTGATGCCGGACCGGCGCGGCCCCGGCATCGGTCTCAGCGGCGCCGGCGCGGGGCGCCATCCCGATCAGGTTCTTCGACTGGCCAATCGTCGAATTCTTCGACTAAGCCGCTCGCTCGTTAGGTGACTGTCGCCGGCACGCCAGTCGTTTTGGAAGGATCGAAACAGCGGCGGGAGCTTGACCCAAGCGCAGAACGCGTCAGCAGCTGCCATTTTTTTGAACTGACGCGTGAACCTTTCCTCTCCGAGCCGCACCAAGACGGCATGGACGCCAAGAAAGGCGCTCCCCAACCGGAAGGACGCCAGGACGGCGATCCTCGATCCAAGAGAAGGAAATGCTCAAATGACCAATATCTCGAACATCAAGCGCCTGTCGCTCGCCGCTGCCATCGTCGTCTCGGCCTTCAGCTCGATTTCCGTTCCGAACTCGGCCTTCGCCGACGGCACGCATCCGAGCGGCGGCGGCGCGGTTTGTAAGGGCGCGGGTCATTGCCTGGTGCTGCAGCTCGACTGCAAGGGCACATACACGGATGCCACCGATTCCAACGGCACTGTCTACGGCAAATGCAGCCAGACCGCCCAGGTCAGCCCGAACAACAGGCTCAAGCTCGCGCGCTGATCCACCTCGACGAAAGTGGCGGCTGTCTACGGGATGGCCGCCACTTTCTTTTGCCTCAACGTGCCGATCTCGACGTCGCTCGCGACGTTTTCTGCTGTCGGCTGAGGAGCAGGCTGGCGACGAGGCCGACCACAACCAGCCCGACAGCGGCCGCTGTCGCCGGGTGCTCGCGGGCTGACTTTTCTATCACCCTGCTTTGCCTCCTGATCACAGGCAGCGCCTCGCTGAAGCGCTCGGCAAGATCCGAATAATAGTCCGACGCTGTGTCACGCCCGTCCTCGTAGTAGGCGCTGCCCCGCCTGGACACGGCTTTCCTCAGCGCCGCCAGTTCCCTGGAGAGGGCCGCGACCTGCTTTTCAAGGTCGATGTCGGAGAGGGTCGAAAATGATACCATGATATGCTTCCTTCCTTTCCGGGAGGAACGCATGATTCCGGAAGCAGTTCCGGTTCTGCCGGCGATCGATCGGCTCTTAGCGCACCTGATCGAGCAGGCGCTTGCACTCCAGAAGGTCGAACAGTGCTTCCTGCAGCAAAGCGCGATTGTCGCGCGAGAGTTTCGACGTGCCCGGCTGCACCGGACCTTCGTCGTCGGTTTTGCCCAGACCGAAAAAGCGCCGGCTGGGTTTCACCTTGGGCTCGCCGACCAGCATCTCATCATCGGCGCCGCGCGGCTGGGCCGCCGGCGTCAGCGGCACCGCATCGGCCTGCCGGCGTTGCGAGATCGCCTCGACGGCCGCCATGTCGCCATTGCCGATGGCGACCAGGAAGTGGTTGCCGTTCTCGCGCAGCAGCTTCTGCACGCCCTTGATCGTATAGCCCTGGTCGTAGAGCATATGGCGGATGCCCTTGATCAGTTCGACATCCTGCGGCCGGTAGTAGCGGCGGCCGCCGCCGCGTTTCATCGGCTTGATCTGGTTGAAACGCGTTTCCCAGAAACGCAGCACGTGCTGCGGCAGGTCGAGATCTTCTGCGACCTCACTGATGGTGCGGAAAGCATCGGGGCTCTTGTCCATGGGCGAAATCCTCACGCTGGAGCATGATCCCGAAAGGTGGGAATCGGTTTTCGGGCAAGATCATGCTCAACAAAGAACCATTCCAATCCGGCTTGTTCTGCCGAATCGGGCCTTATTTCAGCGGTTTATGAAACAATATTCAAGCCCGGCGTAAAAGCGGGCGATCGTTTTCAACCGGGCTTTGAAGCGCAGGCGCTATTTGCTGCCCTTGGCCTTGCTGTTCTGATGGGCGCGCAGGATGCGGTTCTTCAGCACATTCGATGATTTGAAGGTCATCACGCGGCGCGGCAGGATTGGCACTTCCTCGCCGGTTTTGGGATTGCGCCCGATGCGCTCGTTCTTGGAGCGGACATGGAACGTCGCGAACGACGACAATTTCACCGTCTCACCGCGAACGATCGCTTCGCAAATCTCATCCAGAACCGCTTCGACGAGCTCGGCCGATTCAGTACGCGACAAGCCGACCTTGCGATAAACGGCTTCAGCAAGATCGGCGCGCGTAAGTGTCTTTCCCCCCATGCGAACCGTCCCATCAGCTCAAAAATATAAATCGATACAAGCAAAGATAGAGCCTAAGTAATTGATCCGGCAAGGTCAAGGACCGAACCTGTCAGTTCGGCAAACTTACCAGCGAACCAAAACCGCGCCCCAGGTGAAGCCTCCGCCCATCGCCTCGATCAGCACCAGGTCACCCTTCTTGATGCGGCCGTCGGCGACGGCCACCGACAGAGCCAGCGGCACGGAAGCAGCCGAGGTGTTGCCGTGCAGATCGACCGTGACCACCACCTTTTGCTCTGCTATCCCGAGCTTTTTGGCGGAAGCGTCGATAATTCGTTTGTTGGCCTGATGCGGCACGAACCAGTCGAGATCCTCAGCGGTGATGCCGGCCTGTGCGAACGTCGCCTCGATGACGTCGGTGATCATGCCGACCGCGTGCTTGAACACCTCGCGGCCCTCCATCCTGAGATGGCCCACCGTTCCGGTGGTCGATGGTCCACCGTCGACGAACAGCTTGTCCTTGTGGGCCCCGTCGGAGCGCAGGCTGGCCGCCAGCACGCCGTGGTCAGCAATGCTGCCCGCCCCCTCTCCTGCTTCCAGCACCATCGCGCCGGCGCCGTCGCCGAACAGGACGCAGGTCGAGCGGTCGCTCCAGTCGAGGATGCGCGAGAAGGTTTCCGAGCCGATCACCAGCACGCGTTTTGCCAGGCCGCCACGGATATAGAGGTCGGCGGTCGTCACCGCGTAGACGAAGCCCGAGCATACCGCCTGCATGTCGAAGGCGAAGCCGTGATGCATGCCGAGCCGGTTCTGGATCTCGACAGCGGTCGCCGGAAAGGTGTTGTTGGGCGTCGACGTCGCCAGCACGATCAAGTCGATATCGGCTGGCGTCAGGCCGGCATTGGCCAGCGCCGCGCGCGCCGCCGCCTCGCCCAGTGAAGCCGTCGTCTCGTCGTCGGCCGCGATATGGCGCTGGCGGATGCCGGTGCGCTGGGCGATCCATTCGTCAGACGTCTCGACCATGCCTTCGAAATCGGCATTCTTCATAATGCGGCGGGGCAGCGCGGCGCCTGTGCCGCGCACGACTGATCTGATCAAGGCTCTTTCCTATTCCTCTGCGTCGGCAACGACGTCGGATTTCCTAGATGTCTGGGCATGCGGATTGCGCGCATGGAACAGGTCGAGGTCGGCTTCGATGCGATCGAGCAGATTGTTGCGCACCATGTCGTAGCCAAGCTCGATCGCCGCCGCAAAGCCGTCCGAATCGGCCCCGCCATGGCTTTTCACCACGATGCCGTTCAGCCCCAGGAAAACACCGCCATTGGAGCGGCCGACATCCATCTTCTCGCGCAGGCGATCGAAGGCGCCCTTGGCGAACATATAGCCAATCCTAGCCATCAGCGTCCGGTTCATCGCCGCGCGCAGGTAACCGGCGATCTGTCGTACCGTTCCTTCCGCCGTCTTCAGCGCGATATTGCCGGCAAATCCTTCGGTGACGACCACGTCGACCGTGCCCTTGCCGATGTCGTCGCCCTCGACGAAGCCATGGTAGTTCATCGAGGCCATGTTGGCTTCGCGCAACATGCGGCCCGCCTCCTTGACCTCTTCCTGGCCCTTGATCTCCTCGACGCCGACATTGAGCAGGCCGACGCTCGGCCGTTCGATGCCGAAAACCGAGCGCGCCATGCCGGTGCCCAGAATGGCAAAATCAACCAGTTGATGCGCATCCGCGCCGATGGTGGCGCCGACATCCAGCACCACGCTTTCGCCGCGCAATGTCGGCCAGAGCGCCGCGATCGCCGGGCGGTCGATGGTCGCCATGGTGCGAAGGCAGAACCTCGACATCGCCATCAACGCGCCGGTGTTGCCGGCCGAGATGCAGGCGTCGGCGGTGCCTGCCTTGACCGCCTCGACGGCTTTCCACATCGACGACTTCCAGCGGCCATGGCGCAGCGCCTGGCTCGGCTTGTCGTCCATCCTGACTGCTATCTCGCAATGGATGAACTCGCTCACTTCCGCCAGCTTGGGGAATTTTGCGAGCTCGGGGCGCACCGCCTCCTCGCGACCATAGATGACGAAACGGATGTCGGGACGCCGGGTCGCGACCGTCATGAGCGCCGGGATGACCACGCTTGGTCCGTGATCGCCGCCCATGGCATCGATGGAAATCCTGATCACGCGGTATTCATCTCACAGTTTGCTTGAGCGAGCGCCTGGCGCTGGCAATGGTTTGGGGCTCGCGAAGGTTCGGCGAAAATAGCGTTTTTGGGCTGCCGCACAACCGGCTTTCTCCGATTGGGTCGGCTTTTCAGGATTTTCCCAGCAGGGAACGCAGCTTTTGCTGGAATTCGCTTTCCTCAGTCCCGGCATCGTCGGCAGCCTCCATCGAAACGCCTTGCTTGCGCGGATAGGGATCGATCGCCAGTCCAAAGAACTGCTCGGCAAGCGCCCCGACATCAATCGTATTGCCGGAAAACGTCTCCGGGCTGTCCGGCCCTTCGGCATCGAGCAGTATCTCGCCGCCGCCCTCGAAACCCTGCCGCCCGAGCTTGGACTGCTCCGGCAGAAACAACCCGTCGACCGCCTCGTCGATATGCGCCGCGACCGGGTCGAGGGTGACGATGCAGGCCTGGGTGATGTCGGCCTCGACGCGGCCGCTAACCTTGACGCCGTTGCGCTTCCATGGCGTCACTAGGAGTTCGGCGCGGTAGTTCTCGACCGAGAGCAGCTCGTGCTCGCCCGCCAGCGCGGCGCGTTGCGCGGCGTGGGCCTCGATCACCACCGGCAGCCCCTTTTGCGGCAGCCGGGCGACATTGGCCAGGAAGGACACAGGGCTCTGGGAATCGGCGTGTTTCATCTTTTCCTTAGATAGTCTTGGGGACGGGGAATGCCACCGTGCCGGAAACAATCGATTCGGTCGGCTGTTCCGCGAGTCGCCTGGAGACATCGGCGACGTAGCCGGCCAGATCCGTTGCTTGCGGCCAGGCGCCGGCATCGGGCCTGACATTGCGGGCAAGGGCAATAGAAAGTGCGTCGTGGTCATTTCGCTCCAGCGCATCGTCATAAGCGGCGGTGCGGCCGTAGAACATCTTCGCCAGTTTCTTCATGCGCTTCGGCACACCGACGTCGCCGACGCCCAGTTCCCGCAGCGAATGCTCGACATCCATGAAGAACTCGTCGATCAGCACCTGCGCGACCTCCCCGGCAACGCCGCCCTCGCCGCGCAGCCGGTGCTGAAACAGGAACATGTGCAGCGACAGCATCTCGAAGCGGCCAAGCGGCGTGTCCGGTACATTCCAGTCGGAATAAAACACGGTTTGCCGCGCCGCTGCCACGATTTGTGCGTAAAGCGCCTCGGTGATAGCGCGGTTGGCGTGACGTTCGCGACCAAAAAGGCGCTGGAACATTGAGGGTGGTCTCCCGGGGACCGTTTGTTGAATTGGCCTTGTTGCATCGGCGAGCAAGCTGGTTTACCGGTTTTGCGGCCCAGCGCAAGTTGCGGCCAGCTAATGGAGTTGTAGTTGCGCGCGCTGAAATTCAAGTCGACTTTTCTGCCCAGGCCCGCTTTGTCCAGGTCCGCCGGCGCAATCTCGCTGCTGGTGCTCGCTTCGGCGCTTTCCGCCTGCAACTCGTCGAAGATGATCGGTGATCTCAATCCGAGCGAGACGCTGACGCAGGGCTACGTCATCGACCAGCAGGCGATCGACCTGGTGCCGGTCGGCTCGAGCCGCGAACAGGTGCTTCTGGCGCTCGGCACGCCATCGACGAAGGCGACTTTCGACAACGAGGCCTTCTACTACATCTCACAGACGCGCAAGCGTTACGTCGCCTTCGACAAGCCGAGGCTGGTCGACCAGAAGGTGCTGGCCGTCTATTTCGGCGAGGACGGGCGCGTTACCCAGATCGCCAATTACGGCTTGAAGGACGGCAAGGTGTTCGACTTCATCTCGCGGACCACGCCGACCGGCGGCAAGGATCAGAACTTCCTCAGCCAGATCATCAACGGCGCCAGCAAGCTGGCGCCCGGCCTACCCGGCGGTAGCGGCGGCATGCCCGGCGGCTGATTCCTTTCGGCCTTTCTTCCTCTCTTTTGCTTCCTTGGAAGCAGCAACATCTCAGGCGACAGAAAACCCGCGGGAGCGATCCTGCGGGTTTTCGTTTTGAGGCAGCAGCCATTGTCGCAGGCCACGCGAAACATTCAAAAATGAAAAACCCGCGGGATCGCTCCCGCGGGTTCGGTCTGGATTTCGGCCCTGGGGCTAGAGCGGTTCATCGTTTCACGGAAACGCCGAACCGCTCTATCTCTTTGTTTTTGCGCAATTCCGGACGGAAAACCGCTTCACACTTTTCCTGGAATTGCTCTGAGCGGCCTCAGCCGTGCGCGAGCACCGCCAGCAGCAGCAGGGCGACGATGTTGGTGATCTTGATCGCCGGGTTGACCGCCGGGCCGGCGGTGTCCTTGTAAGGATCGCCGACCGTATCGCCGGTCACCGAGGCCTTGTGCGCCTCGGAGCCCTTGAGATGCTTGACGCCGTTCTTGTCGGTGAAGCCGTCCTCGAACGATTTTTTCGCATTGTCCCAGGCGCCGCCGCCAGAGGTCATCGAGATGGCGACGAACAGCCCGTTGACGATGACGCCGAGCAGCGACGCGCCGAGCGCTGCAAAGGCGGACGCCTTCGAGCCCGAGATCAGCAGCACGCCGAAATAGACGACCAGCGGCGCGAGCACCGGCAGCAGCGACGGAATGATCATTTCCCGGATCGCCGCCTTGGTCAGAAGGTCGACCGCACGCGCATAGTTCGGCTTCGACGTGCCGGCCATGATGCCCGGATCCTCGCGGAACTGCTTGCGCACCTCCTCGACGATGGCGCCTGCCGCGCGGCCGACCGCCGTCATGGCGATGCCGCCGAACAGATAGGGGATTAGGCCGCCGAAGATCAGGCCGGCGACGACGTAAGGGTTGGAGAGGTCGAAGGAGACTTCGCCCATGCCCTGGAAGTAAGGATATTTGTCGCCATTGGCGGCAAAGAACTTCAGGTCATTAGAGTAGGCCGCGAACAGCACCAGCGCGCCGAGACCGGCCGAACCGATGGCGTACCCCTTGGTCACCGCCTTGGTGGTGTTGCCGACAGCGTCGAGCGCATCGGTGGATTGGCGCACTTCCTTGGGCAAGCCGGCCATCTCGGCAATGCCGCCGGCATTGTCGGTGACCGGGCCGAAGGCGTCGAGCGCGACGATCATGCCGGCGAGGCCGAGCATCGTGGTGACCGCGATCGCCGTGCCGTAGAGGCCGGCGAGCTGGTAGGTCGATATGATGCCGCCGACGATGACGATCGCCGGAAGCGCCGTCGATTCCAGCGAGACCGCAAGGCCCTGGATGACGTTGGTGCCGTGACCGGTGACCGAAGCCTGGGCAATGGAGTTCACCGGGCGCTTGTCGGTGCCGGTGTAGTATTCGGTGATCACCACGATGAGGCCGGTCACCAGAAGGCCGATCAGGCCGCAGATGAACAGGTTCCTGCCGGTGATGGCCATGCCGGCGACCGTGCCGATCTCGCCCCAGCCCAGTGTTACCGAGGTGGCGACGCCGAGGCCGATAATGGACAGCAGGCCGGTGACGATCAGGCCCTTGTAGAGCGCGCCCATGATCGAGCCGTTGGAGCCGAGCTTGACGAAGAAAGTGCCGACGATGGAAGTCAGGATGCAGGCGCCGCAGATGGCCAGCGGATAGAGCATCGTGGCGCCGAGTACGGCGGTGCCGCCGAAGAAGATTGCGGCGAGTACCATGGTGGCGACCACCGTCACCGCATAGGTCTCGAACAGGTCGGCGGCCATGCCGGCGCAGTCGCCGACATTATCGCCGACGTTGTCGGCGATGGTGGCCGGATTGCGCGGATCGTCTTCGGGAATGCCGGCTTCGACTTTGCCGACGAGATCGCCGCCGACGTCGGCGCCCTTGGTGAAGATGCCGCCGCCGAGACGGGCGAAGATCGAGATCAGCGAGGCGCCGAAGCCGAGCGAAACCAGCGAGTCGATGACGACACGGTCGTTGGGCTGAAGGCCCATGAAGTGGGTGAGGATCAGGTAGTAGATCGAGACGCCGAGCAGCGCTAGGCCCGCGACCAGCATGCCGGTGATGGCGCCCGACTTGAAGGCGATCTCGAGGCCGGCAGCGAGGCTGTTGGAAGCCGCCTGCGCGGTGCGCACATTGGCGCGCACCGAGACGTGCATGCCGATGAAGCCAGCGGCGCCCGACAAAACGGCGCCGATCAGGAAGCCGATGGCGGCGGTGATCGAAAGCAGCCACCAGGCGAGCAGCAGGACCACGACACCGACGATGGCGATGGTGGTGTACTGGCGCGCCAGATAGGCCTGGGCGCCTTCGCGGATGGCCGCGGAAATTTCCTGCATGCGTGCATTGCCCTGATCGGCCGCGAGGACCGAACGTGTCGCCCAGATGGCGTAAAGGACTGAAAGCAGACCGCAGGCGATGACAGCTGAAATTATGGTCATTGCCGGATTTTCCTCGATTGATGACCCAAAAGAACCCCTCCCTGGGCCGTTGAGACAGGGAGCGGATTCCGCGCGCGGAATCCGCTCCCTTCGCACCGGCTTATGCGAAACAGGGCAGTGAACGTCAAGATATTGTTCGGTTTTTGCCCGGCTTTCGCCCAAAAGCTATGGGCGGCGACACGCCCGTCGGCGCCGCCGCCCGATTAGATCGATTGAAATCGGCTGGCGGGCGTCAGTCTTTGCGCAGGTCGCCGTCCGGCTGGACGCGAAGATCAGCACCGCCAGCATGGTCATGTAGAACATGAAAGCCTTTTGCTGGCCGTTCCAGACGCTGGACAGTATGATTTCGCCATCGTCCGCCGCCGCTGGATTTCGGGCGAGACGGGCACCACGCTCGAGGTGACGCTCGATCACCCGGCGCGTTCGGGCGGACACTGAAGCGAACGACCCTCGCCCAAGGCGCTACGCCGTCCCCTGGCCCATGCGGCGCGCGGTGTAGCGCTCGATCGCCGACAGCCCGTCATAGATCAGCACAGCAAGGGCGGCGACGATCAGGCCGCCTTGCAGGATGAAGGCGAGGTTGTTCGACAACAGACCGGCGATGATCACCTCGCCCAGCGTCCTGGCCGCCACGGTCGAGCCGATTGTCGCGGTGGCGAGGCTGATGACCACCGACAGCCGGATGCCGCCGAGAATGATCGGCGCGCTGAGCGGCAGCTCGACCTTGACCAGCCTTTGCCAGCCGGTCATGCCGGCGCCGCGCGCCGCCTCGACCACGTTGACAGGCAGCGTCGTCAGCCCGGTCAGCGCGTTCTCGAAGATCGGCAGCAGGCCGTAGAGAAACAGCGCGATCAGCGTCGGCTTCTCGCCGAAGCCGACGGCCGGCACGGCAAGCGCCAGCACCGCCACCGGCGGAAAGGTCTGGCCGATATTGACCAGGCTGCGCGACAGCGGCAGGAATTCGACGCCGGCTGGCCTGGTGACCAGGATGGCGAGCGCCACAGCAACGATGGTCGCGGCCACCGTGGCGATCAGCACGGTCCTCAGATGCAGCAGCGTCAGCGACAGCAGGCTTCCCTGGTTGTAGATCACTGGCGCGTTGTTCTCGGTAAGCGGCTTCAGCAGCGGCTCGAACCAATCGGGATTGGTCACGAAGGCAATGAGCAAGACCACCAGGACAAGCCTGAGCAGCGATGGAAGCCAAGCTTTTAAGCCAGCCTCTTTCATGCCGGCCTCGCCGCGCGCTTCACCAATCCGTCCACCGTCACGCGGCCGAGCGGCTTGCCGTCGGCGCCTTTCACCGGCAGCGCCGGGCGGCCCGACCAGAGCAGCTCAGCCAGCGCATCGCGCTGGCTGGCGTCGCCGGGGATCGCCTCGCCCTCGGCGCCGCCCTTCTCGACGGCGTCGCGCACGCGGCCGAGCGACAGCAGCCTGAACGGTTTTTCGCTGGCACCGACCAAGCTCTCGACGAAAGCGCTGGCCGGCCTCGCCAGGATCTCGGCGGGCTTGGCATATTGCACCAGCTTGCCGGCATCCATCACCGCGATCTTGTCGCCCATATGCACCGCCTCTTCCATGTCATGGGTGACGAGGATGATGGTGGTGCCGAAGCGCTTCTGGATCGCCAGAAGATCCTCCTGCGCCTTGTTGCGGATGATCGGGTCGAGCGCGCCGAACGGCTCGTCCATCAACAGCACGTTAGGCTCCGCGGCAAGGGCGCGGGCGACGCCGACGCGCTGCTGCTGACCGCCGGAGAGCTCGTGCGGATAACGTGGCCCGAACGCCTGGGGATCGAGCTGGTAGAGCGTCATCAACTCGTCGACACGGGCCTTGATGCGGGCCTTGTCCCAGCCGAGCAGCACCGGCACGGTGGCGATGTTCTGCGCCACCGTGCGATGCGGAAACAGCCCGTGGCCCTGGATGGCGTAGCCGATGCTGCGGCGCAGCTCATAGCCGGGCAGCGAGCGGTTGTCGGCGCCGTCGAGCTTGATCACGCCCGCGGTCGGCTCGACCAGCCGGTTGATCATGCGAAGCAGCGTCGTCTTGCCGGAACCGGAAGTGCCGACGATGACGGCGATGGTGCGCGGCTCGATCACCATCGACACGTCGTCGACCACCGTTGTCGCATCATAGCGCTTGGTAATGCCTTCGATCTCGATCATGCCGGTTGTGCCTCGCGTCTCTTGGTGGAGGTCATCTCGATCACCGCGTCGAGGATGATGGCGGCGGCAAAGGCGAGCGCCACCGTCGGTATGGCGCCGAGCAGCACCAGGTCCATCGCCGTCTGGCCAACGCCCTGGAACACGAACACGCCAAAGCCGCCGCCGCCGATCAGCGCGGCAATGGTGGCAAGGCCGATGTTCTGGACCAGCACGATGCGGATGCCGGTGAGGATCACCGGGAAAGCCAGCGGAAATTCGACGCCGAACAGGCGCTGGCGCTCGGTCATGCCCATGCCGCGCGCGGCGTCGTTGGCGGCGCGCGGCACGCCGGCAAGACCGACCACGGTGTTGGCCACCACCGGCAGCAGCGAATAGAGGAACAGGGCGACGAAGGCGGGCGCGGTGCCGATGCCGCGAATGCCGAGGGAGGCAGCGCCGGGCACATGCGTCGCGACCCAGCCGAGCGGCGCGATCAGCAGGCCGAACAGCGCGATCGAGGGAATGGTCTGGATGATGTTCAGCACGTTGAGCACGCCGGCCCGCAATTTCTCGACGCGGTGGCAGAGAATGCCGAGCGGCAGGCCTGCGATCACCGCCGCCGCCAGCGACCCCAGCGCCAGCGTCACATGCTTGGAGCCTTCCGCCCAGAAACTGTCGGCACGGTTGGCATATTCCTTGAGGATCGACAGGCTGTTCCAGCTTCCCGAGACCAGCAGCAGGCCGATCGCCGCTGTCGCGACGACGAGCACGCCGATCCGCGCCCCTGGCGACAGGTTCAGCCTTGTCAGCACATCGGCGAGCAAAAGCGTAAAGGCGAAGATGAGCAGCCAGAAACCCGAGGCCGGCGAGATGCGGGCAAAGGTGTTGCCCTCAGGCGTCAGGAAGCTGCCGGCGACCCCGATCAGCAGCGCCAGTGCTGCAAGCGCGGCCACACTTGCGGCAAGGCGCAGGATCAGCGGTGTCTTCAACAGCGCGATGACCGCCGCGATAAGCACGATTGCCAGCAGCAGCGGGCCTGTCACCGCAGGCAGAGCGTCGAGGATCGAGCGTGCCTCGCCTGGCACGATGCGGTTGGCGCGGAAGGTGGCGAAGGGCGCCGCGAAAGCAGCATAGGCAACGATCACGGCGATGACCACGCCGAGCTTGTCGAAGCGGATGGTCATGACGTACCTATGCGATGGCGGCGACTTGAGGACCTGACGTCAGGACCGTCGTGCTCCGTCGCGCCCCCCTCTGTCCTGCCGGACATCTCCCCCACTTGGGGGGAGATCGGCAGCTTCATTGCCGCCGATCCATCTTCCCCGTTGGCGATTGGCGGAAGCCGAGCGTGCATCCAATCTCCCCCCGTGTGGGGGAGATGGCCGGCAGGCCAGAGGGGGGCGCCTCGCACCGGCGTCATTTTCCAAACGGGCTGACTAGTTCAGAAACCCGTTCTTCTTCAAAAAATCTTCGGCGACGCCCTTGGCCGGCTCGCCGCCGACCTGCACGCGGCCGTTCAGTTCCTGCAGGGTGACGAGATCGAGCTTGGCGAAGACCGGCTTCAGCAGCGTCTCGATCTCGGGATGCTCCTTCAGCACCGCCTCGCGGATGATCGGCGCCGGCTGGTAGACCGGCTGCACGCCCTTGTCGTCGTCGAGCACGACCAGGCCGGACGGCGCGATGCCGCCATCGGTGCCGTAGACCATGGCGGCGTTGGCACCGTTGGTCTGGTTCGCCGCAGCGGCGATGGTCGCCGCCGTATCGCCGCCGGACAGCGTGATCAGCTGGTCCGGCTTCAGGGTGAAACCATAAGTGGTCTGGAAGGCCGGCAGCGCGGCGGCCGAATTGACGAACTCGGCCGAGGCCGCCAGCACCACCTGGCCGCCGCCGGAGACATATTTGCCGAAGTCGGACAGCGTCGCCAGCTTGTTTGTGTCGGCGACATCCTTGCGCAGTGCGATCGCCCAGGTGTTGTTGGCCGGCGATGGCGACAGCCAGACGATCTTGTTGGCGTCGTAGTCGAGCTTCTTGGCCGTCTCATAGGCTTTCGCCGCATCCTTCCACACGGGATCGTCGGCCTTTTCGAAGAAGAAGGCGGCGTTGCCGGTGTATTCCGGATAGATGTCGATCTCGCCGGCGGTGATCGCCTTGCGCACCACAGGGGTGCCGCCGAGCTGGATGCGATCGGTGGTCTGGATGTTGTTGGCGTTCAGCACCAGCTGGATGATATTGCCGAGCACGCCGCCTTCGGTGTCGATCTTCGACGACACGACCACTTGAGCGCTCGCCGAGGCCGCGGTGATGCCGAGCGCCAGTGCCGCGCCGGCCAGAACCTTGACTGAAAACATTTCACAAATCCCTTGCTGAGAACCGGATTACGGCTGCCGCATATGAGCATGGCTTCAATGCCTCGTCGGGGTACACGGTTTCATAAGAGGGGGGATGGGCGCAATAATTTTGTTCGGATGCGGGTGAATCCGCTGCTGCCTCGTCCCGACAGCGTCATGTCACTACAGCGCCGCGCGTCCGTTTGGACGCGCAAGGACGCTGTAGCACTTTTGATTTTGCGCATGATCCTTTCCGAACCTTCGGTTCGGGGTCATGCGCTGGTCTGCCGCGCGCTCGTCATCTTCAATGCGCCCAGAGCCACGAAGCACAGCACGACGACAGGGAAGATGATCCAGTTGAGCATTTCCCAGCCCCAGGCATTGTAGACCGCACCCGACATCAGCGAAGCAAAGGCGACGGAGCCGAACAGGACGAAGTCGTGAAAACCCTGGACCTTGCCTTTCTCGGACGGCCGATAGCTGTCGGCCACCATGGCGGTGGCGCCGATGAAGCCGAAATTCCAGCCGAGGCCGAGCAGGATCAGCGCCGTCCAGAACTGCCACAGCGCCAAGCCCGACAGCGCCACCACGGCGCAGCCGATCAGCAACACCAGTCCGGCCGCCACGATCCGCTCGGCGCCGAAGCGGTGGATCAGCGACCCGGTGAAGAAGCTCGGCGCAAACATCGCCATGACATGCCAGGAAATACCGAGCGTGGCATCGTCCGTCGACAGGCCGCAGCCGACCATGGCCAGCGGCGCGCCGGTCATGACGAAGCTCATCAGCGCGTAGCTGCCGACGGCACAAAACAGCGCCGCAACGAAACGCGGCCTGGTGACGATCTCGGAGAGCGGCCGCGCGTCGCTGTCGGCGATCTCCACTTTGCCAGTTGCCTTGGCCGGAATGCGCAGCAAAGAGAGAATGGCGGCGCCGACCGCGGCCAGCACCAGGATGGATGCAAACGAGCCGGCAAACATCACCGGCGAGAACAGATCGCGGGTGAAGATGACGATCTGCGGCCCGAGTATGGCGGTGACGACGCCGCCGGCCAGCACGAAGGAGATGGCGCGCGCCTTGAACTCCGGCGTCGCATTGTCGGCGGCAGCGAAACGGAACTGCTGGACGAAGGCACCGCCCACCCCGATCACAGCCAGTCCGAAGGCGAACAGCCAGAAGTTGGGGTGGAACAGCGCCAGTGTGGCGACCAGTCCACCCAGCGCAGTGATAATCGTGCCGGCCATGAAACCGTCGCGCTGGCCGAGCCAGCGGATGATGGCTGCCGCCGGCAGGGAACCGAGCGCCACGCCGACGTTGAAGCCCGTGACCGGCGCCGTCGCCAGCGACTTGTCCGCATCGAGCAGATGTTGTCCGGCCAGCGCACCCAGGGAAATGGCGATAGGCGCGGCCGAGCCGATGATGGCCTGCGAGGCCGCAAGGATGAACGCGGTTCGACGCGCTTCCCTACCAGCCTCGGCGATAGCAATGGCCGTCATGAAGCGTCCTTGCCACGCCCCTCGCCGCGCACCCGGCGCGACACGCGATCGAGCACCGCGTTGACCAGCTTCGGCTCGTCTTCTTCGTAAAACGCCTTGGCGATATCGACATATTCCGAAACGATGACAGCCACCGGCACGTCCTCTCGCTTCATCAGCTCGTAGACCCCGGCGCGCAATATGGCGCGCAGCGTCGAATCGAGCCTGGACAATGGCCAGTCCTCGGTCAGCGCCTGGCGGATGATCGGGTCGATGGTCTTCTGGTTCTCGACGACGCCGGCGAGGATGGCGCGAAACCATTGCGCGTCGGCCTCGCGATACAGGGCGCCGTCGACCTCCTTGCCGAGCCTGAACGCCTCGTATTCGGCGGTGATCTCGAAGACGCCGCTGCCGGCCACATCCATCTGGTAGAGCGCCTGCACGGCGGCCAGACGGGCAGCACCGCGCTTGTTGGCGTGGCGTGCCGCGGGCTGGCCGGGTGATGCGGGTTCGCTCACGATCGCTCTCCCAACTGTTGCTTGAGGGCAATCATAGTCAGCGCCGCACGCGCGGCAAAGCCGCCCTTGTCGCCTTCCGAGCGTTTGGCCCGCGTCCAGGCCTGCTCGTCGTTTTCGGTGGTCAGGATGCCGTTGCCGATGCAGACCGCTTCCTGCACGGAGAGATCCATCAGGGCACGGCTCGATTCATTGGCGACGATGTCGAAATGATAGGTGTCACCGCGCACGACGGTGCCGAGGGCGACAAAACCGTCATAGCTTGGCCCGCCTTCGGCGGCGCCGTCGAGCGCGAAAGAAATCACCGCGGGAATCTCGAGCGAGCCCGGAACGGTGACGACATCGTATGTCGCGCCCGCTTCATCGAGCGCGGTTGTCGCGCCTTCGAGCAGCGCGTCGGCAAGATCGTCATGGAAGCGCGCCTCGATGACAAGAAGGTGGGCCTTCTTCTTCGGGCGAATGAACGCTTTGCCGTGTTGGGATGTGCCAGCCATAGATGTCTCCGGGATCGCCGGTGACTTAGGCCGAAGCCGGTTTGATCGCAAGCGAAGATGTTGGAATGTTGCTAGGCGCTCGGCTATTCCTGCCGTGCCGGAGGCAAGTCTTTCGGCCCGACAAATTCAGAGCCCGCCTCCCGAGAGCAAGTAGCCCGCCGATATCTGCGCACCGTGTCGCGCAAACGATCGTTGACCGGCTGCGGCTTGAGAAGAGCATCCACGAAAACCTGGCGGTCCCGATCAGATAGCTGCAAAGGTCGGCATTCAAGCGAAGTCATAGCCGTTCCGTTCTCCTGACGACTGTCTACCGCTATCGCTCGGGGTTGCGAAGAAATTTCTAAAGCCCCTCTTTCGCCGCCTCCACTAGCCGCGCCGCATAGCGGGCCATGGTGTCGATCTCTAAGTTGACTCGGTCACCGACCTGGCGTTCGCCCCAGGTTGTCACCGTCAGCGAGTGATGGATCAGCAGCACGTCGAAGCGGGTGCCCTCGACCTTGTTGACGGTGAGCGAGGTGCCGTCGAGCGCGACGGAGCCCTTGGGCGCGATGAATTTGGCCAGGTCGCGCGGCGCTTCCAGCGTGAAGCGCACGGCATCGCCTTCCTCCTTGCGCGCCACGATCTCGGCCGTGCCGTCGACATGACCTGATACAATGTGGCCGCCAAGCTCGTCGCCGATCTTCAGCGCTCGCTCCAGATTGATCCTCGTGCCGGATTTCCAGGCCATGGCTGTCGTCAGCCTGAGTGCTTCTTCCCAGGCCTCAACCTCGAACCAGCGCGCGTTGGCGCCGCTTTCCGGCAGCCCCGTCACCGTCAGGCAGACGCCGCCGCAAGAAATCGAAGCACCGATGGCGATCGTCTCAGGGTCATAAGCGGTGTCTATACGCAAGCCGACCCCTTCCCTCAGCGGCTTGACGGCAGCGACGGTGCCGACATCGGTGACAATCCCGGTAAACATCAAAAATCCCTTATCCACTCGGCGTAGCTGTCTTCGCCGAAACGCATGTCGCGCAACTTGCGAAATCCTGCTGGGATATGGCTGGCGTCGATGGGCGATGCAATGCCGCGCTTACCGATCGGCTCCGGCCCCTGGAACAGCACGATGCGGTCGACCAGCCCTTCGGCGAGGAAGGCTTTGGCCACCTTGGCGCCGCCCTCGACCAGCACGCTCGCCATGCCGAGCGCGGCCAGATCCTCGAGCAGTTCCGGCAGCGCAATATTGCCTTCATACGTCTCGGTACCGATGAAGCGCACGCCGGCGCGTTCGAGCGCGGCACGCCGCTGCGGATCGGCTTCGGCCCAGGCGGCGACATAGAGCGGAACCCGGTCGACGCCGGCGACCAGTTTCGACGTTTCCGGCAGCCTGATCTGGCGGTCGAGCACGATGCGCGCCGGCGAACGGTTTTCCAGCCCCGGCAACCGCACCGTAAGCGCCGGATCGTCCTCCAGCGCCGTGCCGATGCCGATCAATATGCCGTCGGCTTCGGCCCGCATCAGATAGACTTCGCGCCGAGCGATGTTGCCGGTAATCGAGACCTGCCCCTCGCCTTCCATGCCAATCTTTCCGTCGCTGGAAAGTGCAAGTTTCAGAATCACTTCCGGGCGCTTCTTGAGAGATCGAATGAGATAGCCGGCCATCTGCTCGGCGGCTTCTGCCACCAACACCTTTTCGACCACCTCGACACCGGCGGCACGCAAGATCGCATAGCCCTTGCCGGACACGCGTGGATCTGGGTCGCTCGCAGCACCAACCACCCGCGCGACGCCGGCATTGACCAGCGCATTGGCGCAAGGCGGCGTGCTGCCGTGATGGGCGCAGGGCTCCAGGGTGACATAGGCGGTGGCACCGCGGGCCAGCTCGCCGGCCTCGGCCAGCGCTTCGGTTTCGGCATGCGGCCGGCCACCGACAGCGGTGACACCGGTGCCGACGATCATCGGCCCGGTGCCGTCGTCGCGCACGATCAGCGTGCCGACCGAAGGGTTGGTCGAGGTCCGCCCGGCGTTTTTCCGCGACAGCCTGAGTGCCGCCGCCATGAAGCGGCGATCAAGAACCTCTTGTTCGGTTTGACTGCGCCCGGGCCTTGCCATGCTCAGCCGGCGTCCTCTTCCTTGAGCTCGTCACCCTTGAGCTCGTCGCCCTTCAGTTCGCCCAGGACGTCGTGGAAATCCTTGGCCTCGCGGAAATTGCGATAGACCGAGGCGAAGCGGACATAAGCGACGTCGTCGAGCGACTTCAGCGCCTCCATCACCAGGCGGCCGACCTCGCCCGAGGCGACCTCGGTCTCACCCGAGCTTTCGAGCTGGCGCACGATGCCGGTCACCGCGCGGTCGATGCGCTCGGGATCGACATTGCGCTTGCGCACCGCGATCTCGACCGAGCGCAGCAGCTTGTCGCGGTCGAACGGCACCTTGCGTCCGGACTTCTTCACCACCACGAGGTCGCGTAACTGCACGCGCTCGAAGGTGGTGAAGCGACCGCCGCAATCGGGGCAGACGCGCCGCCTGCGGATCGCCGCGCCATCTTCGGCGGGGCGCGAATCCTTCACCTGCGTATCTTCGGACTGGCAGTAGGGACAGCGCATGGAGAGCCTTGTGTTCGCGATTCTCGTGGAGCGAAAGGCTTAGAGGTTTTTGTCGGGATGGCAAAGCACCGGGGATGGCCTCTCGCGCCTCAGAGATAGCGAGGCGCGAGGAAAATTGCCAGCATCATGCCAGACAGCAACGCCGGCCGATTACGGCGCGACGTCACCGGTCGGGAATTCACAGGATACGCCGAGGCTGCGATAGGCCTTGGTGAAGCCGTCCATCGATACGGTTGCGACTGGGTTGTCGGCGAAGACGATATCGAGTGCGCCGGCGCGGCGCATGGCACGCAGCAGCGCCAGACTGGTCTCAGTCTTGTTGTTCAACATCCATTTCCCGCCGGCAAGAGCATTGACGGTCGCCTTGACCTTGCCGTTGCTGTCGCCGAACACCGCCGGAATGTTCTCGCCGGTGGGCAAGTCCTTGTTTTTCATGGCGATGACAAGGGTCGGATAGCCATCGGGCGGCAATACATCACCGTTCGAGATGGCGAGCGTGAGAGTGCCGCTGGTGCCGCTCGCGTCGAGAAAGGCGGTCGAGGCGACGCAGGTCTTGCGCAGATCCTCACCGGTATCGATCTCGTCCACGGTGGTGGACCATTTGCCGAAGGTTTCCGTCTTCGGTGCGGCTGGGGTCGGCGCGGACTGTGCCAAGGCGACGGACAGCGGCAAGATGGTCAATGTGGCCAACACGCCAAGCGCGCCAAAGCCAGCGACACGGAAAATCTGCATCATCGTCAGGGCTCCTGTCCGGACTCCGTCCCCGCTGGAACGGTGCTTCTCCTACGGCCGATAAGGGATGACAGTTTGCGTGGGCTCAGCCGAGATATGGATAGAGCGGAAAGCGGTCCGTCAACGCGGCCACCTTCGCCTTCACCGCGGCCTCGACGGCCGCATTGCCCTCGTCGGAATTTGCGGCCTTGAGCCCGTCCAGCACCTCGGCGATCAGCTTGCCGATCTCGCGAAACTCGGCCTGGCCAAAACCGCGCGTGGTGCCGGCCGGCGTGCCGAGGCGCACACCCGAGGTGACGAACGGCTTCTCGGGATCGAACGGGATGCCGTTCTTGTTGCAGGTGATGTTGGCGCGGCCAAGCGCTGCCTCGGCACGCTTGCCGGTGGCGTTCTTCGGACGCAGGTCGACCAGCATCAGATGGTTGTCGGTGCCGCCGGAGACGATGTCGAGACCGGTTTCCTGCAGGCTGGAGGCGAGCGCCTTGGCATTGGCGGCGACGCTCTCGGCATAGAGTTTGAAGCTTGGCTTCAGCGCTTCGCCGAAGGCCACCGCCTTGGCGGCGATGACATGCATCAGCGGGCCACCCTGCAGGCCCGGAAACACCGCCGAATTCATCTTCTTGGCGATGTCCTCGTCGTTGCACAGGATCATGCCGCCGCGTGGGCCACGCAGCGACTTGTGCGTGGTTGTGGTGACCACATGGGCGTATGGCAGCGGCGACGGATGCACGCCACCGGCGACCAGGCCGGCAATATGCGCCATGTCGACCATCAGATAGGCGCCGATCGAATCGGCGATCTCGCGAAAGCGCTTCCAGTCCCAGACGCGCGAATAGGCGGTTCCGCCAGCCAGGATCAGCTTCGGCTTCGTCTCATGGGCGGTCTTCTCGATCGCATCCATGTCAAGCAGATGATCGTCCCTGCGCACGCCGTAGGAAACGACCTTGAACCATTTGCCGCTCATATTGACCGGCGAGCCGTGCGTCAGGTGGCCACCGGAATTGAGGTCGAGGCCCATGAAGGTGTCGCCGGGCTGCAGCAGCGCCAGGAACACCGCCTGATTCATCTGGCTGCCGGAATTCGGCTGGACGTTGGCGAAGTTGCAGCCGAAGAGTTTTTTCGCGCGCTCGATGGCCAGTTCCTCGGCCACGTCGACGAATTGGCAGCCGCCATAGTAGCGCTTGCCCGGATAGCCCTCAGCATACTTGTTGGTCATGATCGACCCTTGCGCCTCCAGCACGGCACGGGAGACGATGTTTTCCGAAGCGATCAGCTCGATCTCGTGGCGCTGGCGGCCAAGTTCATTGCGGATCGCGCCGAAAATCTCCGGATCGGCATCGGCAAGCGTGGTTTCGAAGAAGGATTCGAATTTGTTCGACACTGCCGCTGCTGTTGCCATGCTTGAGATCCTTGTCGTCCGGGGGGGTCTGCCGCGCCATTAACACAGTTGCTTCCGCCCCGCCACGTTTGAGGCGCGAAATTTGCTGGCCGGATTGCGGCAGCAAGGTGAAGAGCCGGCTATTTCCTCGCCTCACGGCCCTTCAGCAAGGCTTCGGTAAGCGTGATCTCGGTCAACAGCGCCTGCATCGTATGGTCGTTGATCTCACGGCTGCGAAACATGGCGCGCACGGCCGCGCGCTCGGCCTCGATGCCGGCAAGCCTCATTTCGAGCTCGAGCCGTCCGGCTTCGCGGGCCTCGGTGCGGGCTTCATCGGCCTCGTCGGAGGCGGCGATGCGACGCCGATAACCGGCGACGATGCTGTCGGCAGCGGCAAGCCGGGCACCGGGCACCTCGCCTTCGTCCCCGTCTTGTGCCCCCGCGATGCTCTCGATGCGGGCGATCGCCGCCTTGGCCGCGCCGACACGCGCCAGGCGTTCCTCGGCAGCACCGGGATGCTCGCCCGGCTCGACCAGCCCGCGCGCTATCTTCGGCAAGGCAAGGCTGGCGATGACAAGCGAACAGATGATGACGCCCGCGGCGAGGAAGATCACCACATCGCGCGCCGGAAACGGCGAGCCGTCCGGCATTGCGAGCGGCAGCGACAGGATGCCGGCCAGCGTGATGGCGCCGCGCACGCCCGCCACCGAGCCGGCGAGCCGCACGCGCAGGCCGAACGTCTCGGCCTTGCGCTTGCCAAATCGCGCGGCAAGGCGTGCCGCGATGTCACCGATCCAGATCCACAGGAAGCGCAGCGCGATCAGGCATAGGGTAAGGATCAGCACAGTCAGGATCGGCTCGATCAGCCAATGCCGGCTGCTCAGCTCAGGCGGCACATGGCGGATGATGTCGGGAAGCTGCAGGCCGAGCAGGATGAACAGCGCACCGTTGAAGACGAAGGACAGCGTCGTCCACAGCGATATGGTCTGCATGCGCGCCGATACCCCGAGATAGCGGAATATGCCGGACCCACTGGTGAGCACACCGGCGGTGACGGCGGCGAGGATTCCGGACGCACCGGCATGCTCGGCGCCGAGATAGGCAATGAAGGGGATCAGGATCATCACCAGCACCTGTGCCTCGGCCGGCACACCGCCGATGCGGTTAAGCAATTGCAGCGCCTTGGCGGCGGCGAACACCGCCACCACACCGGCCAGGATGCCGGCAGCAACGGCGTAGAGGAAACTCAGCGAAGCGGCGGCGAAGGAAAAGCTGCCGGTCAGCACTGCCGCCACGGCGAAGCGGAACATGACGAGGCCAGACGCGTCGTTGAGCAGCGACTCGCCTTCCAGAATGTGCATCAGCCGCGCCGGAACCACGTTCTTGTCGACGATCGAGGACACCGCCACCGCGTCGGTCGGCGACAGCACCGCGGCGAGCGCGAAGGCGACGACCAGCGGGATGCTCGGCACCAGCCAATGCAAGGCATAGCCGAAGCCGACGATTGTGAAGAAGACGAGCCCGATGGCAAGGTCGAGGATCGGGCCGCGCAGCGCCAGCAACTCGCGCTTCGGTGCAGTGACGGCATCGCTGAACAGCAGCGGCGGGATGAACACCAGAAGGAACAGCTCGGGATCGATCTCGATATGGACGCCGCGCACCGGCCAGGCGAGTGCAGCACCTATGGCAATCTGCAGCACCGGCAACGGCACCCGCACCAGCCGGACCAGCGCGCCCGAAACCGCGACGAAGCCGAGCACGACCAGGATGAAGATGGCAACTTGCATGGCCCTGTACCGAACGGCGCTTTCCGGACCCAGCGCAAAGCGCGCCCTCCAGCCGGATACAAAAAGGCCGCCCTCAGCGGCGGCCTTTCAGTAAAAAGATCAGTCGCTTAGAGCGCAGAGGTGATCTGCAGCTCGTTGGCTCCATCGAGCCCGTAGATGTCGTCGCGGAACTGCACGACACCAGGCCCCGTCGACCAGGCCGAGATGTAGAGGAAATAGACCGGCACCGGATTGTTGACCTGCACCGGGATGTTCTCGCCGCTCTTGATCGCCGCCTCGAAATGCTGACGGTTCCAGCCTGGCGTGTCGCGCAGGATCCAGGTGACGAGATCGCGCACGTTCTGGACGCGCACGCAGCCCGAGGAATCGAAACGCATCATCTTGCCGAACAGGCTCTGCTGCGGCGTGTCGTGCATATAGACGCCATCCGGGCTCGGGAAATTGATCTTGACCGAGGCCATTGCATTGCCGGCGCCCGGATCCTGGCGGAAGCGGTATTTCTCGGCGTCATCGGTCGACCAGTCCACGTTCAGCGGATCGACCTCGCTGCCATCCGGTGCGAACAGACGGATCTTGCTGTCCTTGAGATAGTTGGGGTCCTTCCGCATCAGCGGAATGATGTCCTTGCGCACGATCGAGACCGGCGCGTTCCAGTAGGGATTGACGATGATCTCGTTGATCTTGGAATCGACGATCGGCGTCTGGCGGTCGATCTTGCCGACAACGGCGGTGTGGCGCAGCACGACGCGGTCGTTCTCGACCGCCTCGATCTGGGCGCCCGGGATGTCGACTAGGACATAACGGTTGCCCAGCGTGCCGGCGCGCTCGTGCAGCCGCTGCAGATTGGTCTGCAACTGGCCAAGCCGGACCTGCGCCGAAACATTCATCGCCGCATAGGTATATTGGCCCAGGGTCCCGTCGGAAGGCAGGCCATGGCGCGCCTGGAAGCGCTTGACCGCGGCATCGACATAGGAATCGAAGGCCTCTGACAGGCCGGCACTCTGCGCCAGGTCGCCCGAAACCATCAAGCGCCTGCGCAACGGCACCACGTCGGGGTCGATGACGCCGAGCTGCAATTTCTTGGTGTCCGGGACCGGCTCCCAGCCGCCCTGCGCGACGATATTCTGATACTGCGCTATCGCCTGCTCGGTAAAGGAAACGGTCTGCGGGCTGACGATCGGCAGCGTCGAGGCCACCTTGCCGCCCTGGCTGGCGCGGGCGTCGAACTGATCGTCCCAGTTGCCGCGGCCCGAGGATTTCAGGATATCCCCGATCACGTCCTGCGCGCTGGCGCCACTGGCAAGCATCGTCGCTGCCAACGCGGAGGCGCCGGAAAGGAAGAAACGGCGACTGGTTCTCATGTACGCTCCAGACAGTCTTGTAACAAATCTTCTCACCGGGCTATCCCGCCCGCACTCTAGGGTTGGCATTCTTAACAATTAGCCAACCATGGCCCCTTCGGCTGCGAGAACGCGCCGGGGACGACGCGCGTTCAGGAAGATGCTTGGCCTTGGCCACAACATCACCCGCATTCTCGCTTTCACCGGGAATATGGCGGCAACGTGGCCCTGAGCGCGATTTGGATCGGCTCGCCCTCACGAAACGGAAAGACCGGTGCTTTTCGGCCACCGGTCTTTAGGTCGCTATCCGACCGCGCCGCTTCGGCGCGGCTTTCCCCTAGAAGTGGCGTATGCCTCTACATCCGATAGGCGATGGTGTCGTTCCAGAAGCGATCCAGCCGCTGCAGGGCGCGGTTCATCTGCTTGAATTCTTCCGTGTTGATGCCACCGACCTGCTCGATCGAGCCGACATGGCGTTCGTAGAGGCCGCCGACGACTTCCGCTACCTCATTGCCCTTCGGCGTCAGCGAGACCCGCACCGAACGGCGGTCGATGCGCGAGCGCTGGTGGTTGATGAAGCCGAGATCGACCAGCTTCTTCAGATTGTAGGAGACGTTCGAGCCGAGATAATAGCCGCGCGAGCGCAGCTCGCCGGCGGTCAGCTCCGAATTGCCGATGTTGAAGAGCAGCAGCGCCTGGATGGCGTTGATGTCGGAACGGCCGTTGCGGTCGAATTCGTCCTTGATCACGTCAAGCAGACGGCGGTGCAGGCGCTCCACCAGCTGCAGCGATTCCATGTACAGCGAACGGATCGCCTCGCGGCGGTCATCGGATACGTTGGCGGTCTTCGCCGCCGGACGGGAATTGATCATTGTCTTTGCCTCTCGTTTGTCGCCTGGTGATTTTTTGTTTTTCACCTTGATCGCGACACTATCGAATACTCATAAAATTCGACTTAAACGCTAGGGCTAACAAGAGCTTACCGGTAAGAGGTTTCGAAAGAGGCTTAACGAAGGGTCACCCGAACAAGGATGATTAACCTAAAGATTTAGCCAATGGTTCCGGGCGGAAATTTGGGCGTCCAATGGGACGCGCGGCGCTATTCTTGTTGAGCATCGGTCCGATGCTCTATTGCCGGGTCTGGCGTTTCTGCATCCAGATCACCACGCGAAAGACGATGTAGAGCAGCGCCACCGCCGCGTGGGAGGCGACGATCAGCAGGCGGTGGCCGAAGAGCTCGGGAAAGCCGGCATACATGACGGTCTCGGTCACCGCGCAGATCACCCAGATCACCGGCCCCCAGGAGGCCAGCATCCACAGGCCGGCGGCGGCGAAGGGGAAGAAGACGGCGAGCATCACCGCCGCCACCTGCCAATGCACCGGCATCAGGTCGAAGCGCCACAACGGGCCGGGGTAGAAGCCGATCAGCCGGATCCAGTACAAAATCCCGAACAACAGGCAGTAGCCGGATACGACGCGCTGGAACCAGGCGAAGATGATCTCGATCGTCGAGGGCTGGAGCACGACGCGTCTCGACGTGGCGTCGCTCACAGTTCGAGTTCCCGTTCGCCGAGCGGCGCGAAATAGGCGTCGACATCGGCAGCGCTGATCATATCGATGCCTGCCGGCCGCCAGAGCGGTGTCGAGCCCTTGTCGATGATAGCGGCGCGAATGCCTTCGTAGAAATCATGGCCGGCAAGCATGCGGTTGAGGATACGGAACTCCATACGCATGCACTCGTCCATCGACAGCGTCAGCCCGGCGCTGATCTCACGCCAGGCGACATGCAGGCTAGTCGGCGAGCGGGTGCGGATCGTCGCCAGCGTCTTGGCCGCGAACGCATCGGTTTGAGCAGCTCGTTCCAGGCTACCGATGACGTCACCCAGCGACGGTTGCGCGAAATGGCGGGCGATCGCTTCCAGCGTCGGCCTGTCCGTCTCGCGCCGCGCCGGGACGAAGAAACCGCGCAGCACCGATTCCGGATCGCCGCTCGCCGCCAGCCGATCGAGAAAGCCGGCCTGATCCTCCGCCTTGATCGTATGCGTCGCCAGGCCCGACCACAAAGCATCGCCATAGCGGATGCGGTTTCCGGTCAGGGCCAGATACATGCCGAAGCTGCCGCCAAGGTCCGGCAGGAGATGACTGGCGCCGACATCCGGGAAAAAGCCGATGCCGACTTCCGGCATGGCGAATTGGGCGTTCTCGGTCATCACGCGCTGCGAGCCGTGAAACGAGATGCCGACGCCGCCGCCCATGACGATGCCGTCGATCAGCGCGACATAGGGTTTCTTGAACCGCGCGATGCGGGCGTTCAGCCGGTATTCGTCGGCGAAGAAATCGACCGGCGGCTTTCCCGCCCGGCCGGCCTCGTAGACGTGGAGGATGTCGCCGCCGGCCGAAAACGCCCTGCCCTCGGCCTTGACGACGACGACATCGATTTCATGATCCCGCTCCCAGGCGCGCAGCGCCTTGTCGAGCGCCTTGACCATGTGATGGGTGACGGCATTGAGCGCCTGCGGCCGCGTCAGCGTGACGACGCCGGCCTTGCCCAATCGTTCGAAGCGGATCTCGTCGCCGCCGCCAAAATCCATCGCGATAGAATCCCTCCCCCGCACCGCCGGGACTGAAGTGCTAAAGCGTGGCGCATGGCTGCGTCAATGCCAACGGTGCAATCCTGCCGCCTTGGTCGCCGCCGGCGCCCGATGCTAGAATTGACTATCTTGATGACGGGCTTTCCAACCGGACGTTGAACCATGCCTGGATTTTTGCGTCTTGCCCTTGTGGCGATCGGCCTGATGGTATGCGCGACTGCCCGTCCTGCATCCGCCAATGACGACCTCTATAGCGCGCGGACCATCGTGACCGGCCAAGGCGAGCAAAACCGCCAGATCGGCTTCAAGGCTTGCCTGGATGCGGTTCTGGTCAGGGTCTCCGGCGATCAGCGGCTGCCGAAAAAGCCTGAAATGGCGGCACTGCGCGACAAGGCTGGCAGCTTCGTTGCCGAATTCCGCTACCGCGACCGGATGGAGGGCATTCCGATCCACGACGAGCAAGGCACGCATGACCGACCGCACGATCTTTCGTGCCTCTACAGGCCTCAGGTGATCGACCCGATGCTAACATCGCTCGGCAGCCGGCCGTGGCTTGCCGAGCGGCCGCAGCTGGCGATCTTTCTGGCAACGGAGCGAGGCGCCAGGCATTTCGCGCTGACCGCAGACGATGAGCGCGGCGCACCGATGCGCGAATCATTCGTGAATGCTGCCGACCCGCTGGCGATGCGGATCGCATTTCCCGAGGCGTCGCACCTCTCCGAATCCGGGCTTGACGACAAGGCGCTGCACGAGACGGACATGGCGGCTCTGGATAAGGCCGCCAAACAGGTCGGCGCCGACCAGGCGCTTGCCGGTAGCATCGTCTGGAGCGACAAGGAATTGGGCTGGATCGCCGACTGGCGGCTTGCCACGGGCGGCAAGACCTATCACTGGCAAGTGCGCGGCGTCAGTTTCGACGAGGCGTTCCGCGTCGCCATGCGGGGTGCGGTGCAGGTCCTGTCCGGCAACGGTCAGCCGGATTAGGTATACCGATATCCAGGCGATGCCAGCCTGGCACAATCGTGTCGCATTGGTCAGCGGCGGAGGCTCGTGGTAAAAGCCGCCGATCCGGAGTTTTGGCGATGAACAAATTCACCCCAGCAAAGCCTGCCGGCGCGCGCAGCGTCGACGAGATCACCGGCAGCCGCCGTTTGCGCCGCATGCGCAAGGCCGACTGGTCGCGCCGCCTTGTGCAGGAGAACCGGCTCTCCGTCGACGACCTGATCTGGCCGATCTTCGTCGTCGATGGGAAAAATATCCGCGAACCGATCGCCGCCATGCCCGGCGTCTTCCGCCTGTCGCTCGACCTTGCCGTCAAGGAGGCCGAGCGCGCGGCAAAGCTCGGCATTCCGGCGATCGCAACCTTCCCCAATGTCGAGTTCGGCCTGCGCGACCAGACCGGCTCGCACATCCTCGATCCGGAAAACGTCATCAACCGCGCTACGCGCGCCATCAAGCACGCGGTGCCCGAAATCGGCATCATCACCGACGCGGCGCTCGATCCCTTCACCTCGCACGGCCATGACGGCATCTTGCGCGACGGCATCATCGTCAACGATGAGACGGTGGAACAGGTGACGGCGGCGGCCGTCATCCAGGCGGCGGCCGGCGCCGACATCATCGCGCCCTCCGACATGATGGACGGCCGCATCGGCGCCATCCGCGATGCGCTCGACGCCAATGGTTTTCAGGATGTGGCGATCATGTCCTACGCGACGAAATTCGCCTCCGCCTTCTACGGACCCTATCGCGAGGCGGTCGGCACCGCCGGCCTGCTCAAGGGCGACAAGAAGACCTATTATCTCGATCACGCCAATTCCGACGAGGCCGTGCGCGAGGCCGAGCAGGATCTCGCCGAGGGCGCCGACATGCTGATGGTCAAGCCCGGCCTGCCCTATCTCGACATCATTCGCAGGCTGAAGGACGAATTCCGGATGCCGACCTTCGCCTATCAGGTGTCGGGCGAATATTCGATGATCAAGGCGGCTGCCGCCAATGGCTGGATCGACGGCGACAAGGCGATGCTGGAATCGCTTCTCGCCTTCAAGCGCGCCGGCTGCGACGGGATCCTCACCTATTTCGCGCCCGAAGTGGCGGCGATGCTGAAGGGGTAGGCACTCGCAATCATCACCACACGCGACAGCCTTCATCCTATGTTGAAGGCCGAGATCAAACAATCGGCCGCGCGCATAGCCAGAAGATGACGGTTGCGGCGATGCAGATCGCCTAACTGAATCTGATCTGCAGCCCTTGGAAATCCCTCCGATTCAAGACAATCATCCCACTCTAGCTTTTTGGGAGACTCTGATGGAAAGCCACGAGCCGTTTTTACGCGAGGCAATTGCGCTCTCGAAATCCGCAATGGAACGCGGCGACGAACCGTTTGGCTCGGTGCTGGTGAGGGACGGCGAAGTAATCCTGCGCGCCGAAAACAGCGTCTTCACCGGCCACGATATGACGAACCACGCCGAGATGAACCTGGTTAAACTAGCGGCGCAGCACTACGACGCTGCTTTTCTCGCTGACTGCACGCTCTACACCAGCACCGAGCCGTGCGCGATGTGCTCCGGGGCGATTTACTGGTCGGGCATCGGGCGTATGGTGTTTGCGTGCTCCGAAGCGCGGCTGGGCGAGATCGCTGGGATCGGGTTGAACGTGCCGAGCCGGGCGGTGTTGCAGACCGGCGCGCGCATCGTCACTGTGGTTGGCCCGACGAACCTCGAAGACGAAGCCGCCGAAGTCCACCAGGAATTCTGGCCAAAGCATCTGGGCAAGGCTTAGAGCCTCGGCTCAGGACGCTCTGATTAGAGCGA
This sequence comes from Mesorhizobium sp. M6A.T.Cr.TU.017.01.1.1, assembly GCF_004023115.1. Taxonomy (NCBI): domain Bacteria; kingdom Pseudomonadati; phylum Pseudomonadota; class Alphaproteobacteria; order Hyphomicrobiales; family Phyllobacteriaceae; genus Mesorhizobium; species Mesorhizobium sp. M6A.T.Cr.TU.017.01.1.1. Next base: position 7,207 of record NZ_RZTA01000061.1, on the reverse strand, counting down.
GAAGATGACGGTTGCGGCGATGCAGATCGCCGAGAAGAAGTTATGCGCGCATCGGTCGTATCGGGTTGCAATGCGCCGCCGGTCTTTGAGCTTGGCGAAGAGGTTCTCGACCTTGTGGCGCTGGCGATAGAGTGCCCTGTCGTAGGGATATGGGACTTTCCGACTTCGGCTCGACGGGATGCTAAGGCTCGATGCCTTTGTTCCACAAAGCCTCGCGAAATGGCGCTGTCATAACCGCGATCCGCAATCAGGGCTTTGGCAGGGCGGCAGGGCATCGAGAACCATGCGTGCCCCTTGTGGCCGCTCATCTGCCCCCGTAGGCCTGCAGCGCATCCTTCCATTGCAGGCCATGCTTGATGACGTAAACGCATCCTCGAGGCATCGCGGCGCAAGCAACTGCTGCTGCAACCACCCGTCTTGGCTGCGGTCCTGACGCGGCTGGCCCAAACAAGCCGCTCATCGCTCGGCGGAGATTTCAAAATACCGCTTGCAAAATGCAATCAGTATAGCTAAAAACAACTGCTTGCATTTCACAACTGGTCTCGAGGGAGGTACTCATGTCCAAGCTTCGCGTCAACGCTTTCACCCTGTCAATCGACGGCTATGGCGCCGGTCCCGACCAGGACCTGAAAGAGCCGCTGGGCGTAGGTGGGGAAGCCCTGCACAACTGGATGTTCGGCACCCGGACCTTCCGCAACATGTCTGGCGACGATCGCGGGACCACAGACACGGACGACGGGTTCGTGGCGCGCAGCTTCGAAAATGTTGGGGCGTGGATAATGGGCCGCAACATGTTCGGGCCGATCCGCGGCGAGTGGCCGGATGAAAGCTGGAAAGGCTGGTGGGGAGACAATCCACCCTACCATGTGCCGGTCTTCGTGCTCGCCCACCATCCGCGGAATCCCATCGTCATGGCGGGCGGCACGACCTTCTATTTTGTGACCGACGGTATCCACTCAGCGCTGGAAAAGGCGAAAGCAGCGGCTGATGGCAAGGATGTCCGGCTCGGCGGTGGTGTCGCCACGATCCGGCAATATCTCAGGGAAAAGCTCATCGACGACGTGCATCTGGCGATATCGCCGATGCTGCTCGGCTCCGGCGAGAACCTTTTTGCCGGCATCGACATGCTCAAGCTCGGCTACCGGTGCAGCGAGCAGGTCGCGACGCCGAATGCCACGCACGTCATCATCAAGCGCGCGTAGTCTCACTGAGGCGCAGCCCTCTGCGCCGCGATCCTTCGCGCCCCCTCTGTCCTGCCGGACATCTCCCCCACACGGGGGGAGATCGGATGTCGCGCCGGCTTTCGCCAATCATCAGCGTTGCAAGATTGGCACCGTCGGCGACGCTGCCAATCTCCCCCCTCGTGGGGGAGATGTCCGGCAGGACAGAGGGGGGCGCGAAGGAATGCCGCCCGTCCGGGTCTTTAGCAGTCCCAGATGATCAATACTTCTCCGGCACGTACAGCTCGCGCGGCAGCACCTGGCGCTCGTATTCGGGATTGAAGACGCGGTCGGGCAGCGTGATCTCTTCGTGCGGCACCTCCTCATAAGGCATCTGCTTGAGGAGATGATCGATGCAGTTCAGCCGCGCCCGCTTCTTGTCGTTACCCTCGACGATGAACCAAGGAGCTTCGGGAATGTTGGTGCGGGCGAACGTTTCTTCCTTGGCCTTGGTGTACTGCTCCCAGCGCACGCGCGACTGCAGGTCCATCGGCGAGAGCTTCCACTGCTTCATCGGATCATGGATGCGCATCTGGAAGCGCATCTGCTGCTCCTCGTCGGTGATGGAGAACCAGTATTTGACCAGCGTGACGCCGGAACGGACGAGCATGCGCTCGAACTCCGGCACGTCGCGGAAGAACTCCTCGACCTGATCCGGTTCGGCAAATCCCATCACCCTTTCGACGCCAGAGCGGTTGTACCATGAGCGGTCGAACAGCACGATCTCGCCGCCTGCCGGCAGATGCGGGACGTAGCGCTGGAAATACCATTGCGATTTCTCGCGCTCGGTCGGCGCCGGCAGTGCTACGACGCGGCAGATGCGCGGATTGAGCCGCTGGGTGATGCGCTTGATGACGCCACCCTTGCCGGCCGAGTCGCGGCCCTCGAAAACCACCACCAGCTTCTTCTTGTGGTAAGCCACCCAGGACTGCAGCTTGATCAATTCGGATTGCAGCGTGATCAGGTCGCGAAAATACTGCATGCGATCCATCGAGGGCGGATGCGCGTTCTTGTAGATCTTGGCGATTTCCAGCGACAGCGCGGGTTCCGACATTTCCAGCTCGTAGTCTTCGTCGAGCGTGTCGGCTAGCTCCGCTTCCAGCCAATCCCTGGCAGGAGAATTCTGTTTTGCTTCGGTCATTTATGCTGCTCCGCGTGCACGCCCGTGTCGGCGTCCGGCCTGCCGGCCGAGATCGAACACCTTGAGCCGACTTGCATACAGGCCGGCAATGACGGTTTTATTGCAGCCGGCTCGTGCGCCGGTCACCCAAAACGGTAAGATGTGATCGATCCGCCTTCCATGGCATGGGCGACAAGCTGCATGAATTGTCCTACAAATGCCAGGCTCCTTCGGGCAGCCTTCGAAGCACCGCCTTCTCAACGCAATTGCGAGGATCTGACATGGAATACCGCACTCTCGGCCGTTCCGGGCTGAAGGTTTCGACGCTCACCATGGGCACCATGACTTTTGGCGGCGCCGGCGCATTTTCGGCGGTCGGCAAGACCGATCTCGACGAGGCGCGCCGGATGATCGACCTCTGCATCGATTCCGGCATCAATCTCATCGACACCGCCAATGTCTATTCGAACGGGCTTTCGGAGGAGATCATCGGCGAAGCGCTCGGCGGCAAACGCAAGGGCGATGTGCTGATCGCCTCCAAGGCGCGCATGCGGATCGGCGATGGCCCCAACGACGAAGGGCTGTCGCGCTACCATCTGATCCGCGAGTGCGAGAAAAGCCTGAAGCGCCTCAGGACCGATGTCATCGACATCTATTTCCTGCACGAATGGGACGGCACGACGCCGCTCGAGGAAACCATCGCCGCGCTCGACACGCTCGTTAGCCAGGGCAAGGTCCGCTATGTCGGCTGTTCCAACTATTCCGGCTGGCAAGTGATGAAGGCACTGGGGATCAGCGATCGCCAGCACCAGCCGCGCTTCGTCACCCAGCAGATCCACTACACGCTGGAAGCGCGCGAAGCCGAATATGAATTGTTGCCGATCTCGGTCGACCAGGGGCTTGGCGTGCTGGTGTGGAGCCCGCTTGCCGGTGGATTGCTGTCCGGCAAATATCACCGCGACCAGGCCACCTCCCGTCAGCTCAGCGGCTGGAAGGAACCGCCGATCCGCGACGAGGACCGGCTGTGGCGGATCGTCGACGTGCTTGCCTATATCGGCAAGAACCATGGCGTGTCGGCAGCGCAGGTGGCGCTTGCCTGGCTGCTCGGCCGGCCGGCCGTTAGCTCGCTGGTGATCGGCGGCCGAACCGAAGCGCAGTTCAAGGACAATATCGCCGCCGCCAGCCTGGTGCTTACCAGCGAGGAGCGCGCACGCCTGGACGCTGTGAGCAGGCCTGCTGTTCTCTACCCCTATTGGCACCAGCAGTTCACCGCAAAAGACCGGTTCGGTCCGGCCGATCTGGTCCTCGACCGGGATGCTATCTGACAGGGTCCGGATCAGGTCGAAGATCGCCGCGGGCTAGCCCGAGATAAAACGCCAGACCTCGGGATCAGGCTCGATCTGGCCGCTGAGCACGAAATATTTGTAGAGCACGAGCAAGCAGATCGCCTGCTCGGCCCGCTCATCGGCGAACTTGCGGCAATAGGCGTTGGCCGCGGCAACGATGCGTTCGGCCTCAGGCGGATGCTTCTCGAGATACTGCACCCGCTCGGCGAGGTCCGAGAAATCCGGTTCGAGCGGCACATAGTGGACACCAGCCACGAGTTCGCTTTCGCCGAACCATGTCTCGTATGTCGGCGGCGGCATCAGGCACAGCGAATTCGAGCTCATGATCCATTTGAGATTGGTCGCCACATCGTTGCCCTCGAGCGAAATGATGTAGCGGTAGCGCCGCTGCTGATCGATGCTCAAATAGGGCTTGCGATATTCCGGCGCTGCCGTCGGCTTGGGCGTGCCGACATCGCAAAAGGGCAGATCGCGCGCGGCCTCCAGAAGCAAGGTCCGTATCGGATTGTTGAGCTCGCCGCGCCAGACGGCGACCGGAAGCTTGTCCGCGAAGGCAACATCGTCGGCGGGCATGTGGAAGTGGCGGAACTTGTTGAGCTTGAACAGGACCCCGTTCCTGTTGTCGCCGGCGATCGGCCGATCCTTGACGATCGACGGCATGGCAGGCACCTCGATGACGTCGCCGAATTCGAGGTCGATGCGCAAATCGGGATCGAAGTAGCGGGTGAATTCCTTCAGATCGTAGTAATACATGCTCCGGTCTGTCGGCAGCCGGCTGACCGGCACGGCATCGGCGCTCGGCGCGAAAGCGTCCTGCAGCCTGTTGTAATAGTTGAGACGCGCGCGGATCGACCCGTCCGAAAGCCTGGCCCGATCGAGCAGCCCGCCGAGCCTGCGGCGGAACAGCGCCTGCGGCGCGATATCGCGCATGGCATTGCGCGCATAGTAGAATAGCTTCTGTGCGTTTCTTTGAAGCGTGGCCATCGGTCACTTGGTAAAAACAGGTGAGCTTGTTATTTGTACCCCGGTCTCTCCTACACCATTGTGCCAGCCATCTTGCAAGCCCGGAACCGCGTGCAGCCGGCTTGCCGGCTATGTATGGAGCCGATCGGCCTTTGCGGTGTTGTGTTTGCAGCCCAATGCTCCTAGGCAGGGCTAACAACCTTCAGCATTGCGAAAGGAAGAGATATGGCGCGAGCACCGAATTACGGCCAGGAACGCAAGGAACGCGACCGGCAGAAGGCCGCCAAGAAGGCGGAAAAGCAGGCGGCCAAGGTCGCAGCCAAGGAACGTTCGAAGCCCGAGGACGAGACCACCTCCGAGACCGAAACGGAAACGGCAGAGTAAACGGCGTCCGGCCCGCGAGGTGGATCGGATTTGGCCTAGGAATCCCGCTGCGTCTTCAGGCCGGCGCCTTGTCGCTGACGAAAACGTTCACTTCGCGCGCGGCGGCTATGAAGGCGCGCCTCGCGATCATGGCCGGTTTGTCGCCGGCCAACGCATCATGGCAGGCCTGCAGCGCTTCGCGATGCTTTGGACTGCGCTTGCCGGGCCAGTTGTTGAGGAGGTAATCGGAAGCCTCGCGGGCCGTACGCAAGAGCTGAGTGGTTCCCTCCGCGCCCGACTTGACGGTCACGGGTGTTTCAAATCGGTTGTTTTCCATCGCCGCTCTTACGCCATCGGCGCCCGCGAAGCGAGGGCGAAAGTGGTTGCCTCGGCAATCAGGCCGCGACGACGGCAAATCCCCTGGCACGCAGGCCGCGCCGGTCGTTGTGCAGCGATGTCACCAGCCGGTCGCGGCTGCCGACGATATGGGCCGAAAGCCGACGTGCTGCCTCATCGGCATCGCCAGTCCGAACCGCTGCCAGAATGGCATGGTGCTCGGCCCAGGCGCGGCCGAGTGCCGCCTCGTCGCGCACCTCCAGCCAACGGGCGCGCGACAGGCGTGTCATGGCATCACGGACCGCCCTGAACAGGAACTCGTTGCCGGACAGCCGTGCCAGCTCGATGTGAAAATCCATGCCGACGCGGTGCCATTCCTCGCGCGGGGTGCCGGCGTCGCAGGAATCCAGCATTGCCTCGATGATTTCGACGGCGGTCCTGTCCTCCAAGGCACAAGTCAGCCGGAGCGCCGCGACCTCTACCGCCTCGCGATAAACGGCGATCTGCTCGAGCTCGGCGAGGTTGATGGGCGACACCGTCCAGCCGCGCCCGTCGCGGCAGACCAGACCTTCCGTTTCGAGCCGCAGCAATGCTGCCCGGACCGGCGTGCGCGAGGCGCCGAAGCGGCTTTCGATCCAGCGTTCCGTCAGCCGCTCGCCCGGACCGACCTCGAGGCCGAGGATCATCTCGCGAAGCCCAGTTTCGACATTCTGCATCTGCGACATTGCGGTTTCCGAATTTCTGGCAGTTTTTGCTGGCGATCGGCTCGCCTGCCATCGTTTGCCGGTCACGTTTGAGATGGCCGCATTGACAGCGGCCGGGCTTGCGTCCATGACGGATACCGGTTTGGTATCCCAAAATGGTATCCGCAGCAAGTTTTCATACGAGCTGCCGGATAGGACATGACATGCCTCAAGAAGCCACCCTCGCAGTGCAAGCCGCGCACAACATCCACTGGCGCCGCAATCTCGCCGTGTGCTTCGCAGGCTCGTTCAGCACGCTCGTCGCCATGACGCTGCTGCTGCCCTTCCTGCCGCTCTATGTCCAGCAGCTGGGCGCCGAGGGGCATGCAGCTATCGTGCAGTGGTCCGGCGTCGCCTATGGCGCCACTTTCTTCGCCGCCGCGCTGGTGGCGCCGCTGTGGGGACGGCTGGGCGACCGCTACGGCCGCAAGCTGATGCTGGTGCGCGCCAGTTTCGGCATGGCCATCTGCATGTCGCTGACCGGCATGGTGGAGACTGTCTGGCAGTTGGTGCTGCTGCGCCTGCTGATCGGCTTCGCAGGCGGCTATTCCTCGGGCTCGACCATCCTGGTGGCCATGCAGACGCCGAAGGACTGGTCCGGCTGGGCGCTCGGCGTGCTGTCGGCCGGCATCACCGCCGGCGCTCTCGTCGGTCCCCTGCTCGGTGGCGCGCTGCCGCCCTTGATCGGCATCCGCGCCACCTTCCTGCTCGCCGGCGGCGTCATTTTCCTGGCGTTCCTGGCAACGACTTTTCTCATCAAGGAGAACCCTCGCCCGACAGCCGACAAGGCAGCTTCGACTGAGAAGGCGCAAGGCGGCTGGTCGCAAATCGAGGACAAGCGCCCCGTCGTCGCCATGCTGGTGACCGGCATACTGCTGAGTTTCGCCACGATGTCGGTCGAGCCGATCATCACGGTCTACGTCCAGCAGCTCATCGAGGACCAAAGCCTGCTAACGCTGACCTCCGGCGTCGTCATGTCGGCGGCGGCACTCGGCGCCATCCTGTCGGCCTCGCGTCTCGGCAAGCTCGCCGACCGCGTCGGCCACTGGAACGTCATCATCGGGGCGCTTGCCGTATCGGCGCTGCTGCTGATCCCGCAAGCCTTCGTCACGCAGG
>NZ_RZTA01000060.1:0-36880 GCF_004023115.1 Mesorhizobium sp. M6A.T.Cr.TU.017.01.1.1 | reverse complement strand
TGGCGCCGCGCACAATCTCGGCGCCATAGGCACCGATATTGAGGCCGACGGATATGTAGCCGGCGGTGAAGTTCGGAAGCGTTATACCAAACAGCGGCAACACGAAGAAAATCCAATATAGCTGCACTAGCAGCGACGTTCCGCGGAACACTTCAATGTAAATCACCGAAGCGCCGCGGACCAGCGGGTTTCTCGAAATCTTTCCAAGTCCTGCCACATGGGCGACCAAGATCGCAATGAGAGCAGCGAGCAGGAACTGCGTGCATGTGACCAGCGTTCCCTGCAGTAGAACGGGCTTAAATTGTTGGAGAAACTCCAAAATTGACATTCACCATCCTCTTTACGCATCGGAAGTAAGGCCTAGTCCCGAATGCCACCGTCAGTGGAGGGCGCTAGCTCTGCGGTCCTGCCTCTTGGGCATAGGGTCGAATCTCAGAGCTCACATGACCCGGCAAATGTCCTTCCATAACCCTCCGTCTGGCCGTTAAGGTAGCACGCTTCCAAGACCGATTTGGGCTCGTATGGCTCGTCCCCCGCAGGAAATCTGCGTTCTTTTTGGTATTGGCGCACAATCCGACCGAGGAAAGACCTATTCCGTTATGGGAAGCGCCAGGGGGAGACCTATGCGTCAACCCCGGCGGGAAGCCGTACCCAGCAACTCGGCATCCGCCACATTGCAATGACCTGGCTGGCGCCGTCCGGCAGCGACCCCTCCCCGGAATACCAGAAATCGCGTGATCTCACATGCGCAGAAGGCATCAGGGTGGCGAGGTGCAGTGCGCGACATAGCAGAGCTGCGGGTCCTCATGCGGAACGTGCTGGCCCTTCCGGCAAGAGCTGACGCCGCATCGCTGGAGCTTTAACGCAAGCGTTCGCCAACGACGCCAAGGCCGTCCATAAGGCAGCGCGGTACCCGTTCGAGATCGTCGGAATCTTCGCGAATGATGCCCGAGAAATTCTGCTCGAAAAGAGGGAGTGGCGGTGCCGCGGGCCAGACGTATGACCTGAACCGCAATAAGATGAGCAATTTTCAATCCTGAACTGGCAGCCGCGGCCCTCTGATCAGCCCATCGCGTCCGGCGCTACGTTCGCGCAACGAAAAAGCTTGGCAAATGCCGGCGTCTCGGCCGCCACACCCAACGTGTGGCGGATGGCGAACAACTGCTGGCGACAACTAGGTCAAGTGGAGCTGTTGCGGACGCTGTTGCCCGAACCAGACAAGGGTTGTGAGATCCGGATGCCAATATTTCTGGTCTGCACGTAGCCATCAAGGGCTTCCTGACCCTTTTCCCTGCCGTAGCCAGACTTCTTCACTCCACCGAACGGCGTTTCTACGCCGCCGACGTACCATCCATTCACGTACACTTGGCCAGCCCAAAGGCGATCCGCGCTCCAAAGAGCCCGGTCGATATCCCGGGTGAAAACGCCCGCTGCCAAGCCTTGATCGGTATCGTTGGCCAGTTCGATCCCTTTTATCGGATCATCGAAAGCAGTAACGGAAAGAACAGGGCCGAAGACTTCTTTCTGGAAAAGACTACTATCGGGCGTGACATCGGCAAATACAGTCGGCGCCATGAAATAGCCGCTTCGCACCGAAAGTGCAGTTCCGCCGGCCACAAGCCGTGCCCCTTGCGACAGGGCCATCCGGCAGGCGCTCTCGACCCCCTCTCGCTGCTTTTGAGAGATCAACGGGGTGATGTCGCAGTTTTCGCGTCCTGGTCCAATTGAGAGTCCTTCGACGCAAGCCTTCACTCTTTCTAACGTTTCATCAGCGATTGAACGCTCTACAAGCAATCTTGTGAGGTTGTTGCAATTCTGGCCAGCATTTAGATAGGTTCCGATACGCACCGCTTCCACGACGGCATCGAGATCGGCATCGGAATAAACGACAGCGGCCGATTTGCCGCCCAGTTCCATGATGCAGGGTACGATGCGCTCCGCTGCAGCCTTGAGGACGGTTCGCCCGGTTGCCATGGAGCCCGTAAAGACGATGTGGCGAACATCGGGATGATCGATCAGCGCCTGGCCTGCCGTCTGGCCGTACCCAGTGAGCACGTTTACGGCTCCGGCAGGCAGGCCCGCGGTCTCACAGGCGCGAGCAAGTTCTATGCCTGATAAAGGAGCCAGTTCGGGGGACTTCACTACCACTGAGTTACCAGTTGCAATGGCGCAAGCTAGTGAACGGGCCGTCAGTTCGAGGGGGCCGTTCCAAGGAACGATCTGGGCTGACACTCCGAAGGGGCTTCTGACCGTATAGTCAACAAGATCCGCGCCCCGCGGAATAGAGCGACCTTCGAGCTTGTCCGCCAAGCCAGCGTAGTACCGCAGGTATCTGACGGCGGTCCGAACCTCGCCACGGGCAAGGTCCAACGCCTTCCCAGTGTCTATGCAGTTAATGATCGCGACCTCGTCGCTGCGTGCCTCAAGTGCGTCCGCCACGCGGAAAAGCATGCGCCCACGGTCGTACGGGTGCATGTCTATCAAAACGCGGTCGCGAAAGACACGGTCGGCGGCAGCAACGGCGAGATGTACTTCTTCAGGTCCTGCCTCTGCGATAACCGCTACCGTCTCCCCGTTTGAAGGGTCACCAACCTCGATCCGTTTGCCGGACGAACAATCTCTCCATTCCCCATCGATGAAATTCTTGATCACTTCTGAAGTAGCCATGCTTGTCGATCGCCGCCGGTTCCTCTTGGTACTGAGCATCAAACGTTTCGTACGTGTATTCTGGGAAAACCGCCTTTGGGCTTCTGAGCGCAAAAATAGGCTTCGAAGAAGCCGACAGCGGAGGTCGATTCCTGCTTGCCTATGAGGATCGCATTTCTTGATGCCTCAATCGCCACCTGCCCCCGCCCCACGCACGACCGATAACGACGCAGCTCCCGCGCTAAGACCGACAAATCGCAAGGATTGAAATTCCTTTTAGCCAATTCCTCTCCCGCGATGATAGCTTGTCTTCTACCTTCGGGTACCTACCAGATACGTGGGCTGCATTTGCTGGAAACGTATTATATAGGCGTAACTTTGTCTTGTTAGCCAGACGAGCATTCTTTGATTACCCAACAGGAGTAACTGGAGCGGCAAATTCCGGCATCGTGTCGCCAGCGACATCGGTGATGCCATACTGCCCTAGAGCAAACACGAACAGCCCAACCATTATTTGCTGAAAAGATGTTTGACGCCATACTGAATGAGAGCTGATGAGACGAGTGTCCCCCACGGGGATAGTGTTAGAATTCGGCGAAGAGCGACGCGTTCTGGCGCCAATTGGCTGGGTGTCAGCAGGATGAAGCCGAGGAGGCGCTCACTGGCTCCGCGATGGTCTTTCATCAGCCTTCACTGAGCAGCAGGACAGCGGTCGAATTATGCAGCTCAGAGTTCCGGTCGCTTTTGTTGGCTCGATGGGTCTGAGATTGGCCAATTTTCAAGTGGGCCTAGGGCCGTGATGCGCCCTCAAAACGCTGGCCTCGAGCCCTTACCGCCAGTTTTGGCGGAAATGGAAACGCCGGCGACTTTCCTGGTCGAAGGCTCCCAAGCCGATGGCTTCATGTCTCTATGCTCATGGGCAGACGTCTCTCAGTCTGGCCAAAGATCATGCAGTGGTTTTGGAGTTGCAGCCTTGGCCTCTTCGATCTCTGCTGCAGACAAACGGTCCGCCAATTGGCCTAGGACGGAGCGGGCGACCTCTTCCGGATCCACTGCCGGGTCGCGGTGGACGCCGTCGTGGATCCGATCGAGAAACGAATTCCGGTTTCTGGCTATGGCCCGTCGGCCGGGGTGCCAACCCTCGTAATAAAAGCCGCGCAGTAAGGCTGGCAGCTGCGCACCCATGTACACGGCCTCGTCCCGACCCAGGCAGTCGCGCAGGGCGTGCAGCGTTGCAATCAAAGCTAGGAAAACCCGCTCGCGATCATTCCAACGAAGTCTCCACGCCAGATCGCTGACCCAATTCTGGGTCGCCTGCAATGCATAGGTGAGGTCATGACTCACGAACATGAGTATTTTTCTGTTCTTAAAGGTTGTCTAAGGGCTGCAAGGACCATGACTAGACGGCTTCCGTCCGCCCGCCGCCGCGCTATACGCGCGACGCGGGATTTTGCGTGAGTTCTCCCAGCGTGTCACCCCGAGGTGGTCGTCGCATGAGTTTTTAGGCAGCCTGAGGACACCGGACACTTTACTGCAACTCTCGGGCGCGCCCGGCGCCATTCCCTGTCTCGACTGACTCGTAATTGCGCAGCATCATTTCCGCGACACTGAAGGTGTGGCGCCCTTCCAGCGAAGTCAGGCGCGCGTCGACGTCGGGATAGATAAAGAAGGGAAGCGAAATTCGGTCGGTCAGACCATTGTGCGCGACCTGATGCGGCGTACTCTTGAAGCGGTCGTCGCACAAAGCCTGAAGCATATCGCCCAAATTGACTACGAGACTGTCGGGCAGGCTCGGCACTGGCATCCAGCGCCCGCGCAACCACACCTGCAACGACCGGGTGGGGAGTTCCTCCTGCAGCAGCAGCGTGAAAAAGCCACCATCGGTGTGCTTAGCGCACGTGCCGCCGCGAGCTGGATACCGGATTACGCGTTGCTCGAGCGTCGGCGGGCTGAAATACCGTTGGAACCAGCCCTGTTCCAAACCGATCACGTCGGCAAGCGCGGTTCCGAGCTGCGGGACGACTTCGCGGAGCACGGTAGCCTGCAAGGCAAGCAGGCTTCGCGCGAAACCAGGAGCCAAAGCCTCATCCGGAAACAGTGTGCTCCCCGCAAACGGACGCCGATCGCCTTCGTTGTCGATTCCGAGATCGAACACTTCCTTTGGATCGCGGCCGGCCTCAGGATGCAGGATTTCGCCGTACAGCGGACTGTATCCACGTGCGATAGTGGGGTACACGTTTTGTGCGGCGTGACCGAAGCGTTCCTTCGTAGCCAGTGGCAACGCGAAAAACCGCCGGGACGCGTCGATGGCATCCGCGATCTGTTCCTTCGGGATTCCGTGCTCGATAAGGTAGAAGAACCCGTACACCTCGCATGCATTGCGCAAGCGCTGTTGCTCTTCATGTCCCGTCGCATCGGCAGACAGTTTCGTCAATGAGATTTGCGGTAGCGCGGTCATAGTCATCTCCGTCTGTATCGGCGCCCCCTGTTGGGCTCCTGGAAAATCTGGCGACTCAGTTTCTTCCTAAGTAAAATGAAAGAATGAGACCTCCTGATAAAGTTCACTTAGGGATCAATATCATTTTATTTGGGGCAATTCAACAACTAATGTATTAAAGATATAATACAATTTCCTTAATTTTAAACAACGTAGATATTGTATTTGATTTCGCCTACTTTTACGTTGGGGGGGGGTGTCACTAACTACATTTCCTGGTGTACGAAGCTTATTACCGTCACGGACTTCTGTTTCAAGAGCCAACCGGACAGGAACTGACGTTTGAGTTCCCGTGAGGACAGACTGGCAATTGCTCGCGAGGTATTCGGCCTCTCCTCTGCGCGGCGACCAGGAGTCAGGCCAGCTTTCAAAGTCGGAGCGACCTTTCGAGAAATCTTTCAAAAACTTAGAATCTAAGATTGTTTCGTTTTTATATTGAGCCGTCTTTAAAGTGTGTCGATGGTGCCTTCCACCCAAGCCGTCAGCCGCGGATAGCGAGGTCAAGTCACGCGGGGAGATCGGTCTTGGCACGGCGAGATCGATAGTGCTTTCGACGGGAGGTGGCGCGCCATGATGCATGAGAATATTCCGGCCCAATCTCTACCGTGCTGACTTACCAGGGCAGACGCTTTACGCACGCGACGGGGCCGGAGGCGAGGGATCCAAGGCGTTCATCTCAGTGGGATGGTCAATGGCTTTTCAACCGGTCAAAGCTATGACGCCGCAGTCGTCGCGGATCGCAAGAAAGAATTCGTGCGACGACCCACATGTTTCTTTCCCTGCTTCGGAGGCCGGCTCCTTGCAAGCAACGATGTCCTCGTTGGAACTCACGCCACGAGTGATCTTCTTTCTACATCAATTAGGATGGACTCTAATTGCAGCTAGAGGAAATCACCCGTGGCAAGTCCCCCGTGACGAAGGATGTTCACGCTTTAACTGCCGGCTAAATCCGGTCGGTCGCTGCGACATTCCTATTTCAGGTCCACCAGAGAACAAGATCAGGCCGGGCAAATCCGAAAAAGCAATTCAGCAGCACGCGACGCTTTCCGTTGCCTGATTGACCGGTAACCCCGTGAACGAAGCCGCCATCGATTAGGGCGATATCCCCGGTTTTGAGCTCGAACTCGCGGCAAGGGACGGCCTCCAGATAGGCTGCCGAATAGGGATATCCAGTGGTCTCCACACCTTGCGATATCCGGTCCGCAACCGTCGGCTTGTGGCTCCAGAGCTTCAGATTGCCGCCTTCCTCAGGCATGCTGGGATAGAAGTTGAGTGCTGCGACAGTGTTGTGTGCCACCGAAGAAAGCTCGTAATCATCGCCAGCACGTAGGACTTGAGCGACATCGTCGTGTGGATCCAAGGAAAACGTGCCTGAGCCCGACCAACTGAGGGCGCGACAAACGTTGGCCTGGCCGTGTTCGGAACGCGCCAGCCGCAATTCGATGCCCTGTTTGTGAAGCTCTCGCTTCAACGCCCCGAATACTGCTCGAACCGGGTCAACCAAACTCTTAAAAAGGGCATCGACGTACGGCCGCGCGTTTTCGGCGTCTGCGAAATAGGTGGCTGCATCCTTTCTGTAGTGAGATGCGCCGACATATTGTCCGGGCACACCATCTTTACGCTCTCTGAGACCGGAGCTTCCAATAAAGTTCGTAGTGATCTCCTCGGCTACTTCGGTGCTGAAAGCTTGCTTGATGTGCAGAGCGGTGAGCTCACCTTTCAGGACCGAGATGATCTCCGCCGTGTTGATCGACCCGGTCCGTTCTTTGATCAAAACCGGCAAGATGGCTGGCACTTGAGATATCTGACTAGGCATTGTCTTGCTCCTGTAGTGCGTGTTCAAGGATGGTGATGCCACGATCGAGTTCGGCATCGGTGATGGTTATCGGCGGGAGGACTTTGATAACGTCGCGATTTGGCCCCGAGGATTCGATAAGAAGGCCATTTTCGAATGCGACATCGTGCACGCGGCCGACAACTGCCGGTGAACGGCATTTCAGGCCGGCCATCAGACCGCGGCCGCGCTTCTGTTCGATGTATCTTGGAAATTTCGCAACCAGGCGATCGAGGTGCGTTTGCAGCCTGACGGCTGTCCGCTCGACACCTGCAGTAAATTTCCTATCCGACCACATCTTGCACATGGCTCCTGCCGTCACGAAGGCGAAATTGTTTCCTCTGAAGGTCCCGCTATGTTCTCCGGGCTTCCATATGTCCAAGTCGGGTCGAATCAGAACGATGGACAACGGACTACCTGAACCGCTTAGGGACTTAGAAAGACACACAATATCCGGTTCGATTTTTGCAGACTCGAATGAGAAGAAGTCGCCAGTTCGGCCCGCACCTGCCTGGATGTCGTCGACGATAAAAACAATGCCATGCGTGCGGCAAATGCGCTGAATTTCCATGAGCCAAGCTGCAGACGCGGCGTTCATGCCGCCTTCCGCCTGGATGGTCTCCAGTATAATTGCGGCAGGCTTTTCTATGCCGCTCCCCGGGTCGCTCAAAACGCTGTCGATGTAACTGGCGGAATCGAAAGCTTGGCTCGGATAGCCGTCATAGGGAACACGGATCACATCGTGGCGAGCGACGCCTCCCAGTTCCCTGGTTGAGGCCGAGCCCGACACCGCTAGAGAGCCGAGCGACATACCGTGGAACGCATTCGTAAAGGCCATGACGCTCGAGCGGCCGGTGTATTTTCGCGCCAGCGCCAGAGCCGCTTCGTTGGCGTTCGTGCCGGTCGGCCCAGGAAACTGAATCTTGTATGAAAGGCCTCTGGGTTTCAGGATCCAATCGACGAACCCTTCAATGAAGTCACGCTTTGCCGCCGTATGCATATCAAGCGACAGAAGAATGTTCTCACCGACGAGATATTCAATCGCCGGCGCCATGATATCCGGATTGTTGTGCCCGTAATTGAGCGCCCCGGACCCAACGAGGAAGTCGATGTATGCGTTACCGGTCTCGTCCCAGATGGTGGCCCCAAGTGCCCTCGCAAAGACGGCGGGAAACGACCGACCGTAGCGACGAACGTTGGACTCATGGGCCGTGAAAGGGTCGGTGTTCATATTGAGTCCTCTGCACTTGGGTCGTTCAAAGAAGAGAGCGATTAATGGCTGGTTGCTCGCGGTAGATGTTCGTCATCTAACATTGAGAGCAGAATGCCGGAGGCAGCCTTGGTTAGTCTGGTGATGCCGGCATCCTCATCAAATATTGTTGGGTTGCGTTGCCCTCCATTCGGATGCTTTCGGAGAATGTGCTGCAACAGGATGGCTTCTAAAGCTTCCGCGAAAGCATCGCTACTATGGCATCAGGTAGTTGACGTACCACCCATCGCTGCCCATAGCGCCTCCGGACAAATGTCCAAGGAGATCAGCAGGGTCGCGTCGCCAGAGGTTGTGTCGCTCGGCGGTAGCGAAGCCGCTCGCGAGCGCGCTCCTCAATAGCGCCGTAGCGAGCGAGCGGCTTCGCGGCGGTCATCAATATTCGCCGTTCAACCTCGGGCTGCGGACACCAACCTGATTCAAGAAACTATTTGATGACCGATGACACAGCGAAAGCCACGCTCTCTTTGAGAAGAATGCGGATTCCGATCTCTTGCGCGATGTCTGGCCCGAGCCGCCGGATCAAGAGGGCGGGGCCGCCGTGGACCAACCCCCTTGACGGAAAGCCCGTTCGTAGGCCAGGCGGAAGCAACCGGGAGACGCGCTGGCGAAGGGCCGCATCGGTTTCGAGAACGTCCACTACCGCGACGGCAACCATCCCCGGCCGCAGCTGGGCTGCTGCCTTCAGGCGAGTCGAAAAGGAGATCGTCCGGGAGGGTGAAGGCGTTGACGAGGTGAGCCGTGAGTAAGCAATCAAGCTCTGATCGGGATCGACTAACACTGTTTCCATCCGACCGATGGTTGACCTGTGATCGGCGTTACCTCAAGCTAGGCAGGCCGACAAGCTCGGTTGGAAGGCGAAGACCTTTCGATGAGCTCGTCTCCGAAATGCTCGAGACCCACTGCCGCGCCTACAGGAACATACTGGCGTAACGTGAAAACACGATGGCGTCGCGGGCAGGTGCATCTGTCGTGGGGCCATCCGCACTGCCAGGCACGCCCTCTCGGCCGGCATGCACTCAGGTCCGGTCGTTTGGGTCGGCGAATTCACACATCCTGCAAAGCAGAAAACCATCTGCTCCATTCATGCGGTCGACGATTTCGCGAAAAACTGGCTTTTCAAACAGAGCGGAGTAACCCTCATATAGAAGGTTGCCCAATACGTGACGCCGTTCAAAATCCATAGAGCACAGGGTAACGTCGCCGTTTGGAAGAAGAACATTCCGATACTGTCGTGCGTCCACGCAGGTTAGGGCTCCGACCACTGGCTGACGTGGTGCAACGATCTTAGGGTCGACGCTTCCACCCCTACTGCTCACCGGCCGCGCTTTTATCAGGGCTTCGGTAGGAATAATGTCGGCTATATCTGGGTGGGGCTCGCCCAAGGCCACGAATCGGATCAAGGGGATGTCCGCGTCGACGAGTTGACGAACCAGATCGCGATACTTGTCTCCGACCAGGCGGCTGTTCATGTAGGTGCCGTCATCGAAAACATGGACCACGAATACGCCCAAGCGCAAGGCTTGCAATCGCTGCAGGTCCTGCCCGTTCATTCCCACCAGCGTCGTAAAAATCCTGATGCCATGGCCTTTGGCGAAGGCGTGCTCCACCATTTCGGTACAGTCCGGATTGAGCCAAGGTTCGGAGTATCCCGCAAAACCAATGTCGACGGAAGTCGGTACGCGGGCCAGACACCGCTTGAAATCTTCAAGATCCAGATGACTCGCATGAGACACTTTTCTTTGCCGGACCGCGAACTTGTCCTGGGGACAATATGAACATCCTACGACGCATCCCGTGGTCGTCGTTATCTCCAAAACCCTGCCGGCTGTGTTTGCTGAGCGAAGTTCCGGTAAAATCACTGGTGATTACTCCCATCTACTTCCTGCGAAGCGCCACGATGGTGTGCGTGTGCCTTTGGCTTTCTGATACCGCCTGCTGATCTACCGAGGCAACGCAGACATCTACCCTTTTTGGCAGCCTAAGCCGCCCGGTTCACCGATTTGCCGGGCCGACCCTTCACAAACTTCCAGCGCGTCGGACCAGAGACAGCATTGCATCTTTCGAGGCATCACTCGCTCCGGAGATGTAGCCTCAACCGTTGGTCGCTGGCCCGTCGCCGAGATGCGCGCGCAGCACCCTCGAACCCGCCGGAGAGAAGCTTTCTGGATGCCGTCGATCATCCTTCATCGAGCGAGTTCCGTGTTCTCATGCGGGTCAGCCCTCACACTATATTGCCGCACATCGACCAGCAAAGGCCGAGCTAGTGCGCCTGGCGCGCAGTTACTGCGAGATAGGCTTCGAAAAGCCCGACAGGGCTAAGACGCTCCGCTGTATTGAACCCGACATGTTTTCCGACGGCTGTCAGATTTTGGACACACATCACTCATCGTCAGTCGCTTAATACGGATGGTAGTTTCTTCCAGGAATCGGTGACATTGAACACCACCCTGTCATGACCGCCCAATCTCAGCGAAGCGAACTCAGCATCGCCACCAGGACCAAGCCTGAAGATAAATCCGCCATAGCAGCGTCAACGACATTTTGCTTTCGAACCCGGATGGATTGCACGAGGTGATTCGCGCCATGATGCAGGAGGTGCTCGAGGCCGAGATGGACGAGGCGCTGGGTGCTTCGAAGAGCGAGCGCACGCCGGAGCGTCTCGGCTATCACGCGCGCTACTACGGGCGGAGAACTAGCTGCGCACCTACGGCGGTTGGATAATCCCAAGTTTCAAAGCTTTTACAACAGCTACCGTTCTGCTGGTCGCATCCAACTTCCGCATTACATTTTTTAAATGGAAATCTATCGTATTTCGTGATCTGCCTAAAATAGTTCCTATTTCCCATGACGACTTTCCTTTCGACACCCAATCAATGCACTGTATTTCTCTCGGAGACAGGTTATGTACTCGTTCCGACGCAGTCGTAGTGTCGAACTTCGTAACCATCTGATGAAACCGCAGCGCGGCCATGTGCAGGTAGGTGATCGTTCTATTTAGCAATTCGCAGTCTAAGGATTGAGCAAAACTCATAAACCTAAAGCTGTCAGCGGGGCCATGTAATGGGATGGTAACGCCTGACCTCAAGCCGAATGTTGCTGCTTCGTCCAGAACGCGGCGTCCATCTTCAGTTATGCTTTCATCGGTATACACCTCGCTCCATCGAAAGGGTCCCGCCTCCTTTCGACCTTTCTTGATGAGGGGGTCTATTTTGGCATAGCCCATTCTCGAGTAGCGCTCCTGCCATTCAGCAGGATAATTCCACATCACCACAGAACCCTCTCGGTTCGGCTTGAAAGCCCTCTCTGATGCGAGCGGCCCATAGGCAATCCACGGGCAATCGAAATTCAGCGCAAACGCAGACAACAGTTCGAACAACTGTTCGGATTGAGCGACATCATCAGTCATTTCGAGGAATAGGTCTAACTCCATCGGGATCCGCCGGAGTTCCATGATGTCTCCTTCATTGCGTTCTCATTGGTGCACAGTTAGCTCCAACCCAGCCTCGCAACATCCGAAGTCAACGGACTCGAGCCGGAGTTCCTTCCGCCACCTGGAGTACCCTCAAGAGTCGTGCCAGCTTTCGAGCGAAGCTTCTTCTTCAGGTCGTCAATCGACTGGGGAAGGTACCCAGGAGGCGAACCGAACAGCACTGTGTCGGGGAGCGCACAATCCGACAGTCGAGCATTCGATTGACGGAATATGGGCAGGAAAGTATTCGCGGCGCCCTTTTGAAATCAGCACTTAAGTCGCGGGCCTGAGAAAGCTGCATTGCAACTGTACTTATTTGATCGAGGCAACGTGATGCACCAGGTGATGATCGCCAAACACGCTTAAAGCTAAAGAAGAACAATTTTACATCGATAGCATCGGCTTTTCTTTTGCAATCTCCCTCGAGTTTGGGACAGCCGTAGCAATCGTATTCGACTGGATCCCAGCTGACTTTCTCTAGGCTCGGTAACCTGCCGGTGCGGCTGGTCCCGCTCAGTTGGCACGACTTTTGAAGCCCACCGTTGCGAGGCGGCAGGAGCTGCCCGCCAAACTGATCCTGGTGTGGGGGAGGTCGAAAATTCCAGCTTTGTCATTTAACTTCTTTGGGACCGAGCGTGTTGATGCGCCCGCTTGGAAACCATGAAACGCTTCCCCGTCCATGGGCGCGATGCCACTTGTCGCGACGTCTTTACTTTTACTGTCCACCTCTGGAACCGGCAGCCGGCCAGGCTCGCGATCATCATGAGCGCGATGCTCGCCTCCACGCTGGCTGACGTGCTGGTGCCGCTCTATTCAGGCCGTCTCATCGACGCTGTTTTCCGAGGCGACACTGTCCTTGCAGCCTTCTCTGTACCGTTTGCACTAGCACTCGGTGCCATTGCCATTCGCCACGTCGCCTTGATTGGCCTGAACGACCTGGTGCTGAAGATGATGTCCGATGTCGCGAACGAAGCGTTCTATCACCTCCAGCGCTTTTCGACAGACTGGCATGCGAACAGCTTCGCCGGCTCGACAGTGCGCAAGATAACACGCGGCATGGGGGCGCTTGAGCTCCTAAATAGCACTATATTAATCGCGCTGCTCCCGTCCTTTATCATCTTGCTAGGTTCGACGGCGCTGCTCGGCTGGCACTGGCCGGTCATGGGCCTGATCTTTGCGTGCGGCGCTATCATCTACCTTGCATTTGCGATTTCGCTGTCGCTCAGCTATGTCGCGCCGGCGGCGAGCCTTGCTAACGGGTGGGACACAAGGCTCGGCGGAGCGCTTGCGGATGCGGTCAGCTGCAACGCTGTGGTCAAGGGCTTCGGCGCCGAGGGCCGCGAAGACGAGCGCCTAGCAAAGATCGTTACCAAATGGCGGCACCGCATGCGCCGGGCTTGGATGCGCGGAACGACAATTAGTTCAACCCAAGGTGTCACTTTGGTGGCTCTCAGGATGGCGGTGGTCGGGTATGCCCTTTTACTGTCGTCGGATGGACGTGCAACGCCTGGCGAGATCGCATATGTTCTCACGTCCCTCGTCGTCCTCCAGGGCTATCTGCGTGATACCGGCGTGCACGTCCGCAACGTGCAGCGTTCGGTTAATGAAATAGAAGAACTGGTCGCCATCCACAATCAGCAGCTGGATGTCGCCGACCATTCAGCGGCCAAGCCGATCCGGATCACAAAGGGGCGCATTGTTTTTGAGAACGTCCACTTCCGCTACGCCAACCATCCCCTGCCGCTCTATAGCGAATGTTCGCTGTCGATTGAAGCTGGCGAAAGGGTTGGGTTGGTTGGACCCTCCGGTTCCGGCAAGACAACATTCGTGAAGCTGATCCAGAGACTCTACGACCTGAGCGGCGGCCGGATCCTGATAGACGGTCAGGACGTCTCCGAGGTGACCCAAGAGTCCCTTCGTTCGCAGATCGCGATCGTGCAGCAGGAGCCGATCCTGTTTCACAGGTCGCTTGCCGAGAACATCGCCTATGGCCGGCCTGGCGCGAGCCAGGCCGAGATCGAGCAAGCGGCACGGCTGGCAAGTGCCCACGAATTCATCGCGCCCCTGCCGAAGGGCTATGGGACATTGGTCGGCGAAAGGGGTTTGAAGCTCTCCGGCGGCGAGCGCCAGCGCGTGGCGATCGCGCGCGCCTTCCTCGCGAACGCGCCGATCCTTATTCTGGACGAGGCCACATCGAGCCTCGATTCGGAATCCGAGGTGCTCATTCAACAAGCGGTGGATCGGTTGATGGTGGGCCGAACCACACTCGTCATCGCACACCGGCTGTCGACGGTCCGCTCGCTCGATCGGCTGCTCGTCTTCGACCGTGGCCGCATCATGGAGGACGGCGATCATGCCGCCCTGATCAATCTCGATGGTGGCATTTACCGCCGCCTCTTCGAACGGCAGGCGTTGGAACTCGCGAAGGGCCTGGCCTGATCGCTAAACCGGCTTGCGCGATGCGCCGAGCCGTTGCCGGAGAGGGGTGTGGCAGTGACGAGCGGCGGGCGTTAGGCCGGCAAAACCAGCACGGCCGGAACTGTCCGCCAAACGGGCGAGCGGGAATGCACCACGTCTAAGCTTCGGCGAATGCGCGCAGTTACACGCGGGCACCGAATTGTCGCGCCTAACGGCGCACGCACCAAAAGGGCGGGAATGTCGACGGCCCGGGAAGAGTGCGGCCCTCGCCGTTACCCACATTTCGCCAAAGGAAGCGAAGTCAACGCACATTGAGAGGGCGGTGCTTCCCGGCCGGCTGGGATCTGGGATCCCTGTCGCTGGCCCAACCTACCGCACGCCGGCCACGTCAACGGTTCAAAGTCCCTTCGGTTCGCAAAGTCGTCCCCTTGGAGACCCGGAAGCGCAGGAGCTCCGACCGCAGTCTTCGCTCAACTCTGGCCATCTGCTCCGGGATTGGATTCCGTTCCCTTGCTAGCACAGTGGCAGCTGAGCACGAACTCGCCGGCCCCGTGTCTTTCGATTACGGCCAACGGGCTTAGGAAGAGATTGGATTCGCCGGCCCTCTGCGGAGCGAATGAACAGTTCTACAGATCATCGACGTCCGCGAAAAAGAGCACGCAGCCGAAGTAGCCGGCCTGAAGCAGCAGCGAACAGGCCAGCGTCGTGACGACTGCCACACGGAGCGAATCCAAAGCGAAGTAAACCATCGACGCATTGCTGCACAGGACCAGCCCCACGAGCCGACAAACAGATGAAGTGCAACGCCGTTCTCCTGGTTTTCGCCAGATCATGTTGCGAGCTCGTCGGCCGCAACATGCGTCTGGCAGTTCTTGGGGCAGACGCGGCCGCAGGCTCCGCAGCCGATGCAGCGGCCGGCATCATCGACAACCATGATCATGCGATTGAGCTTGCCGTCGAAATCGTCGTCCTCGTCATCGCAGGGGCCGAGGATTTCACCCGCATCATCAACGCCGTGAAGATGCATGACATCGCGCGAGCAGACCTTGAAACAACGGCAGCAGCCGATGCAGGTCTTGCTATCGATGGAGGTCAGGTACGACGGCATCCAAATGGAGCCGTCACGGGTGGTGAATGTGCGCATCATCCTAAATTCTTCATTGAAGCGAGTTCTCTCTTGGCAACATCCAACTCGGCATAAACGGCGTGGGTTTTCTCGGCGACTTCCTGTATGTCGGCCCACTTGCCCGGCAGACCCTCGACAAGGTCCTGCAATGCCATCTTGGCAATAGCTGCACGCAACTGGAGCTTTCAGACTTTTTTCCTCATCCTATCTAGGTCTGACATAGATCCTTCCTGGAACAATGGTTTCGTTGATGCGCTCCATCTCGGGCTAGGCTTCAATGGCTGCAGTCGCATCGTCGACCAGTTTCGTACCGGCCTCAGCAAGTTTGCGGAAAGTCTCGAAGCCGAACCGGTGGACGTCTCGCAGAACGCCCAACCGCTGGAAGCCCGCAGGGGCTTCATTCCAATTATTGGCGACGTCGACACGCCGGAGCGCTCCTCGATCGCAAGCGCTACGGCGGTGTAAAACATGTCGAGCCTCCACAGCGCGTCAGGATCGGGATCGCCGCCAAAGGGTACCGCACGTTGCTGTTGCTTGGTGATGATGAACTCGGCCAGCAGCTCGGCATCCGAATGGCCTTCCCATAAGCCGAAGGAATCCTGAGTACGAATGAGCCGCAGGAGGCATTTTACGAACGGGGAAGCAAGGGCCTCGTCGTCCTTGTGGACAGCAGGGCCAACCGGTTCATGAGGAATTTCGCTTTTCCCCAATTTCAGTACTCCTCTTGAAGGACGATCTCTTTTTCTGCGATGTGTGGTTCGGGCGCTTGCGTGGGCGGGGAATGGCTTGGGCGAGCCGATCCCACGCAACAGTGTCCCGTGGCCGACCTCGAGCACGTCCACCAGTGCGAGACCTTTCACCGCGGCGCGAACGCCTGCGCCGCGGTTCGACCCGAGGTAAACGCAATGGAAATTCCACCTGCCGCAAGCCGCGCACTTTTGCGGCATCGACGTTATTGCTGCGAAGTGCGCCTGGGCGGGCGGATTTGCCGGTGTTCAATTCCAATTGTCATGCCCTTCGCGATCCTTGCTCAGGAAGTGACAGCGTTTTGAGTTTCGGAAGTCTTGTTTTGCGGAGCCACACAGAGACCCGCGTGACAGGCAGGCTCACCCGTGTAGTTGGCCAGGGCTTGGAGCAACGAGGTGAGGTAGCGCTGTTTGGTTTGGTCCGGCACTGGCTCCGAATGGTCCAGCGATTTGATTGCCACCTCGATCAACTCGATCGCCCGGTCCTTGTTGCCGCTCTCGTAATAATACTGAGCGACCGGGAAGTAACACCCGAATTTAAAGGGTCCATCGCCTTGCGGAGGATTAAGTTCCAGGATCTGTTCGGAGAGCTCCTTGCCCATCGCAAAGCGATCATCATGCGGAAGATGGGAGTTGTCGATCGTGGGATGGAAGAGTTGGTTCAGCGCCATCACCACCCAAGACATCGCTTCGAACTTTTTGTTGATCGCGTCCTCGACCAATTCGCGCATAAGCGGCAAGCCGGTTTTGATGTCGCGCAGCTTGTGAAGCAGAAGATCCGCATGAACCCGCCGAAAATCAAAAGAGTCTGGCATCACGGCGAGGCCTTCTTCGATGGCCAATAGTGCCGCTGCCCAATCCTCGTCCTGCATCGCCGGCCCAAGTTTGGCGTATATCGGCCGACTCAGCGACGATTCGCGCACACGCGAGATTCGCTTTGCATCGACGGCTTTCGCTTCATAGCTGCTGCGCCAGCTGCCGTTAAGGACTTTCGGCAAAACGTCATCGAGAGGTGCCGGGTGGCCGATATAAGCGATGTGGCCGTCGCGGTCGACCACGAACGAGGTGGGAATCCCGAACGAAGAGCTGGGTTCCAGCCAGAGCTTTTTCATTTCGCCAGTGCAATCGAACGCTGTCCGATAATTCAGATTCGGGAACTTCTCGGTCAGCCAGGCATCCACGTTGGTCCGCGCTTCGTCCGCGGTTGCAGCCTTTTCGCAAGCTGCGACTCCGATAATCTCAAATCCGCTGTCTTTATATTTCTCCTGCAGTTCGATCAAATGGGGCATGGCGTGGACACATGGTCGGCACCAAGTCGCCCAAAATTCAACGAGGTAGACCTTGCCGGGCCGAAGGCTCGTGAGGGGCTCGCCACGCAGCCAGTTCTCCACTTTCAGCGCAGGAGCCGGGGACCCCATACGCAGTTCCATCTTGGTGTCCAAAGTCATTCCACACCTTTCGTCTCTTTTGTCGCGGAATATTTTCCAGTCAAAATCGGACACGGTCTCGAGGGCATTGCTCCCTCTCGCTTGCTTCAGCGAAGCTCTCACCGTGTTGCCGCACATCAAGCACGGCAAAGGGCATGCCAACCCTTCTTAGCTTCGGCAAGCGCCGGTACCGCCTTGAATAAGCGAGCCCTAACATGGCCAGCTGACGTTAACCTGAATGTCGGCTTTCGACGGCTCACCTTAGCGGCTGCCGTTTAGGAAGGTGAGAGTTTGGCTGGCCCGCTGGCGATAAGACCGGCTTCGGCGTCCTGGAGTAGTCGCACTTCGGCGATGGGGTCGAAAGTGCGGGAGAGGCTCGGTACCCTTGCAGCCACCGCCGCATGTGGCCCGGCGTCATAATTCGCGTCGCGGTTGCCAACGGCGGCGTTGGGCTCGATCCACGTGGCGTTGAGCCCGACAGCACGTAAAGCTGCATCGTGATTGAATGCCCTTTGCTGTTTCACGCCAAGCAGGAGTCGCGCGACGCTACCTTGCTCAAGCGCGAGCAGAGCGATCTGACGCCGTAGGAATATTGCTCGTCCCGCTTTTGCCGCCAGAGGCGGAAATCTTTCCTGAATGCCACCGCCGATCATCAATATCGACGAATCATATCCCGCTGCCCATTTGTTCGACTCCGAGGTCGGGCCAGCACTCCGTCAAGGGACGGTTGATGAACCCTAGATGCTCGGGATTGGTGCATGGCGCGCGCCGCAGAAGGCTGTCAAGGATGCGGCGCGCTCGCCAGGCCAGCAGCCCAAAGTTCGGATCAGCCAGCCCGCGTTGTCCAAGGCAGGCGTTCTGAACGAAAAGGCGTCGGTCTCGCGGTCCGTCCCAGTACACCGAAAAATCCTCGCCGATGGCGAGCTCATTGCCGATCTGTTCGAGGCGATCTGCGATCGGTTCTAGGAAACCCGGCAGCGGTTTCTCGTACCCGGTGGCCAGGATGACGATATCGGCGGTTACTTCTCCGATGTTGTCCAAGCCGCGTTGCAGCGTGAGCCTGTGCCCTGCTCCGGCATTGATGCAGCGCGACACGTTGCAACTTGGCCGCAATGTGATGTCGCATTGGTGTGGCTCGAGAAAGGCGTGGTGGTAGAGCGCCTGATAGACCGCGCGCAACTTGCTTTCTGAAATGCCCTCGGAGGCAAGCGCGAAACGCCGCAGGAACAGCTGTCGATGCACCTCGCTCATCGCAGCAAAACGATCCGAGAAGCATGGCGTGAACAGCCCGTTTGTGAACGCGTGGTCGTCGAAAGGCATCTCGCGCGTCAAGACCCATGTGATCGCCGCGGGCCGCCGTTCTTTCGGCCGGCCGACAAGGTGCAGTAGCAGCTCGGCTCCCGACTGTCCGCCGCCAACAACGCAGACATGCTTTTTTTGCACCTCAGGATTGATGTGGGCCAATTCAGATGAGTGGAACAGGTTGGGTCCAGTCCAGCCATGAAACTGAGGCGGAATTTGCGCCTGCTTGCCTATGTCGATGACGAGGTTTCTTGCATCAAGGACCGCGTTGTCCGTCCGCACGCGAAAGTCGCCGTCAAAGCGGATTTCGCGAACGGCCTCGCCGCCACGGACAAGCGGATTCTTCTGGAACGCCCAGTTGAGATATTGGGCGAACTCGGCTCTAAGCACCCCGTGAAATTGCGCATTGAGGAAATTGTAAAGACGCCCGTTCTCGTGGAGGTAGTTTACGAATGTGTAGGCTGATCGCGGATTGACCAGAGTAACCAGATCCTGGAAGTGGCCGACCTGGAGCTCCGCGCAATCGAAAGCGCTGCCTGGATGTCCTCGGAAATCGACCTCCCGGTCCAGGAACAGTGCCCCTTGCGCAATCTCTTCCTGTATCTGACACGCAAGGCTCAAATTAGATGGTCCAGCACCCACACCAATACAAAAGAGGTCCACTTATCCTTGCTCCTCTAGGAGTGTTTTCCAACTCAGCGGCATGTTGACGTCGATCGCCGGGCATTGAGCAATGCGAACCTCACAGGCATGCTTGAGCCGCGGTCCCGACTGAGAGGACAGCAAAAGCGTGTGCCGCCTTCCAGGTCTTGGGCTCAATGTCGGCGGCACCGACAGCGGCGCGGCGTGATCCGAACCCAAGAGCAGAAGGAAAGTGTGTGATGCTGTCGCGCGGCACTTCCGGATATTACGGCGGCTTCTAGCGCCGGCCTCCACCCCAGGAGTGGCTGTTTCCCTGCCACGACGGAAGCGGCTCTTTCTTTCGAGGAGCGTAACCATGGATAACGGCTCTTAATGCTTTCGGAGACTCCCATGCATGCGGCGTGCCGGATAAAGACCTGTCAAACCAACGAGTTCGCGTAGTTCCAGCTCGTCTGGAATCCGACATTGTCGCACGCCCGACGATCGGGCAGGGGAAGCTCCGCGGCAGCGGCCCTTGCACACCGCAGGCCTGACAGGGACAGCCGCCGATTTGACGCGCGTCCGGGTACTGATAAGGGGCCTTCCAACAGGGTTCGCGCACGAGGCGGGGTCCCCTGGTACACCCGCCCTGTGGCTTGGCTGCGGTCTGCTGCAGCCGTTCGTCTTTACTGCCCGTTGCGGACGATCTCGCACGAGTTGGATTCACGAGAGCGTCGTGAAGCAGTCGAGGCGTCCGGTTTGGCTCTGACAAGCGTCGCAAGATGTTCGCGGATCCAGCCATGTCTCCGCAATCCGACCGGTAACCGACGACGACTTCGGACTGGTTGGCGGTCCTACGACCTGATCGGTGTTCCTACGGAGCTGATCAGCGAGCCAAAAACAGCGGCAATGTGGTCTTCCCAAAGCTCCAGCTCGGCGGACCGCCGAAAATCCGCTCACGCAGCCCACGGCTGCCATAAGCACCCATGACCATCATGTCAGCACAGATGTCGTTCGCGTGCTGGGTCAGCACTGTGCCCGCCGATTTGCCGGCGCTCTTAAGCAGGTCAACGGAGACCCGAGCACCGTGCCGAGTAAGATAGGCAGCGATGTCAGCTCCAGACTGCGCGCCTTTCCCGTTGTTTTGCGCCTTTGGATCGACCATAGCGACACAGACTTCCTTGGCAGCGGATAGGATACTAAGAGCTTCCCGAACCGCACGCGAGGCCTCTACGCGCGAATCCCAGCCGACCAGCACGCGTCGAGGCGACAGCGTCGCCTTAACGCCCTTCGGCACGATGAGCACCGGCTTTCCGCTATCGAACAAGCAGCCGTTGACAACAGGAGGTCCGAGAGTCTCATCGTTGAGGAGGTCTCCTCCAACGATCGTCAGGTCAGCGCAGAGCGCCCGCTGTCGTGCCACTTCACCGAGGCTAGCCGGATCGCAATAGTCGGTGTCAACGTCACAGGAAAGCGACATAGCTTTCAGCCTTTTGAGGATATCCGCGGACCGTCTTTCCATTCTGGTCACGTCCTGTGAAAATTTCTCGATTTGCTGAAATCGATAGTTCGGTACTGCAATTGCCTGTGCACGTCCTGTATTCCATTCGGGGGGCGGAGACGACATCAAGAGCAATGGAGGCGGTATAATGAGTACCGATAGGTGCGCGCCGACCTCGGCACACAGTCCGGCAGCTGTTGTGAGGTCCTCATCAGAATGATCAGCACCCGTCACACTGAATATGCTTTTAAATTCCATTTGCCTGCTTCTCCTGGTCTTCGTTAGGAGCGCCTCAAAGCGGCAACACCGCTCTCAGGAGGAAGAGAGAGCGGCACCACGTTCGATCACCGATTTCAGTCGTCCGGCTTCTCGAGCGAGTAGCCGGCCGACCTGACGGTGCGAATGACGCTGCCGGGCAAGGCCGTTTTCAGCGCCCTCCTGATTCGGCTGATATGGACATCGACGGTGCGTGCACCGACATGAATGTTGGGCAGCCAGGCCGCCCCGATAAGCTCGTCCCGGCTGAAGACCTTGCCGGGGGCCTCAATCATAAGCCGCAGCACGTTGAAATCGATCCGTCCGAGATGGATGTCGTGGCCATTACCGCGAACCCGATGGGCATCGAGCTTCATCTCCAGGCCTCCACAACAAATCCAACTGTCGTTTTCAACCCCGTTCGGACCACGCTTGGTCAGCCCGAGCCTCGCCCGCAGGCAGTCGAGCAGCTTGGCCGGAGCCACCGGCCGCACAAAGCTCTCAACGCCTGCCTTCAAGAGATCGAGGTGCTGGTGCTCGGCGCCAGGCGCGATCAGGGCGATGATAGGCAGGTCGGTGGTGCGCGGTTCCCGCTTGAGGTGGGCGCAAATTGCGGACCCGTTTATGCTGGCTGGGTCGCAATCCAGCACTACGGCCTGAAGCTCCCGTTGTTCGGCCAAGGCCAGCGCAGCCTTCGCGCCGTCTGCCGTCTCACTGCTGAAACCGTCAACCTCCAGTATGTGGCTGTAGAGCAGATAGAACTCGGCATCTTGCGAGCAGATCAGGACCAGCGGCTTCTTCATCGGCGATACCCCAACAACCTGGTCGGCCTCGAGCCCCTGGATCGAGGGGACTGGCCAACATAGTTTCTCGGGTCCGTCATGATGGCCTTTCTCGAAAATCGCGCCCATCATGCCAGCGCCACGTGGGGAAAGGTTTCGATGACTGAAATCGCATCGTCGACCAGCTTCGTACCGGCCGTGGCGAGCTTCAGGAGCGTCTCGAAGCCAAACCGGTGGACATCGCGCAGCGTTTTGGACAAAACGACCAGCCGTCCGGTCGTGAAAAGCACCCGACCAAAACCCTCATGGCTCACCTGGATCATCGGCGATGCCATAAGGCCGCAGCGCTCCTCGATCGCAAGCCCGATGGCGGCGTAGTACTTGTCGAGCCTCCACAGCACGTCGGGATCGGGATCTCCGATGATTGGGATCCCTCGGCGCTGTTCCTTGGTAATGATGAAGTCGCCCAGCAGCTCAGCGTCCGCTTTGCGTTCCCACGAGCCGTAGGAATCCTGAGAACGGATCAGCCGCACGAGGCATTTGACGAACGGGGTGCAAAGAGCCGCCTCGTCTTCGGCGACAGCTGGGGGGATTGCGGGGTCAGGCATTGGCGTCCTCCTCTTTTCAGTCCTCGTCCTCGAAGGACGGTTTCTTTTCGGCAATGCCCGCTCGCGCCAGCACCTTGCGCAGCCAAGGCGGAGGACACGTCCTGAGCATCATCTGCGTGCGCAAGAGCACCTGTGGGATCGATTGGGGCTCCGCCACTTTGATCGGGTGGATTTTTGCCGCGACAAGCTTGGCTGCCGAAGGGCCGCCAATTGCCAGACAAAACAGGATCTGACAGCCCTTGAGCGCATCCACCTTTGGCGTGATGCGATCATCGCGCTCGGCCCGATGCTCCCCGCTTTCATCGGACACGTCATCGAAGGCCACGGCTTCTACGAGATTCCATTCCTCGCGCGTCACGTCGTAGACAGCAAAGCGCCTGGCCGACCCGAAATGGGCATTGAGGTCCTGCATGTCCTGAGTGGCGATCGCAACGCGCAATGCGCCCCTACGTCGTTCAGGCATCGGGGCGAAAACCTCATTACTGACCAGCGAGAGGCGGCGAACAGCGTTCATCGTGATATTTCTCGATTACGGAGTGGATCAAGCGCCTCAGGAGTGGGCGCGTGTTGGTTGGCCTGGAAGATGTTGGCGACCTCGAAGATCAGGTCGCGGGTGCCCTGATAGAGAATTGCGAGCTTGTGCTGGCTGCCTAGTCGATCGAAGACCGGGAACCCGATGCGCATGAGCGGAATTCGGAGCCGCTCCGATGCTTGGCGCCCGTGCGAATGCGTGACAAGCAGGTCAGCACCGACGGCAAGACTTTCCAGATCGCCGAGATCGCCGATCTGAACCGAAACCGCCGGGACTTTCTCGAGAATTTTAGACCTGTCGGTCGTTGTGACGGCCGCGGCTATCTCGGAGCCGAGGCCAGCAAAGAAGGTTGCAAGTTGGAACAGCTGGTCTGGTTCGGCAGCGATGGCAATTTTCTTGCCGCCGAAATGGAAATGTCCGTCGAGCATCGCGTCCTGCAATTGCGCCCGGCGCCGGCGCACGCGGGCCGGTACCGCCGCGCCCGAAATCGAAGACAGCAGCGACACGAAGCGATCCGTGTCCTGCAGCCCAGTCAGTGACTGGAACAACACGTAAGGCACGCCGGTCAACCCGAGCAGCGCTTTCGCCGGGCGGCGCATGTGCTCACCGATGGCGATGCATTGCATGGCCGTGCCCAACTCGCGAATGTCTTCGACGCTGGTGCCGCCGTATGTGGTCGCTACCCAGCGGTCAGGAACCGTACCGTCGAGCGAGCCTGAGATGTCGGGCAGAATAACCGGCTTGAGCCCAAAGCTTTCAACCATGTCCCGCATATGCTCGACGTCGGCGACAGTGAGGTTGCATCCGGGCAGGATTGCGATCTTCTTCGGGTGCCGCGCCCGTTCGCCCGAGCGTGTAATCCCTTCGATCATTGCGGTGACTGCCCTGGCCCAGCCCTCTTCGATCGCGCCGTCAAAATCCGGCGTGTTGGCCAGCACGACCTCCGTACCCGCAAGCTCTTGCGTGTGCTTCAGCTTGATGTTGGCAATATCACCCGCGCAATCTTCGCCACGCGTCTCCACGAGCGCGGTCGTGCAAACCCCGATCAGCGTTGGCTTCGTGCGGTTCTTGAGGTTGAGGATCGCCTCTTCCAGATGGTCGGCTGCGCCGAGGATGGTCGCCACCTCATCCATCGCCGTAGTCTGCAAGGGAATCGCTTCTTTGAAGTGCCGCACGAAGAGAACGAGCGCAAAGCTTGTGCATCCCTGGCTGCCGTGGAACAGCGGCATCGCACCGTCGACGCCAAGAAAGGCAAAGGCGGCACCCAGCGGCTGCGACGACTTCAGCGGGTTGACCGCAGCCGATTTGCTCTGGAGAAGGATGCGGGCCATCGGTCGCCTCAACACTCGTGTGCCGTCGCGCAGGCGAATTCATCAAACAGGTACGCGGTCTCGTTCCTCGTGCACGGCAATTCGCCTATCAGCTCAGGCTGGCAATCCCACGGGGCCGGCTGGCGCACCTGAGACCAGATCGGATTGTGAATGGCGAGGTCGATCTGGCGTACGAGTTCCACCATGCCGTCATAGCCGGCATAAGGATGCTGGCGCTCCTGGTTGATATCGAGCCAGGGCGTCTTGGCCTTGAGCGCAATGAATTGCGTGCGACCGCCCGACAGCATGATATCGGCCCTGTGTTCAGAGAGCATGGCGTACAGCTCGCGCGCAGCCAAGGATTCGAACAGGTGCTTGTCGTGCTTGAGAACTTGTTTGATGCGCTCCTTGTCCTGCACCGTAGATTTCTTGATCGAGGTGCCGACGATCTCGATTCCGATCTCCATCAGCGCATGGACAACCGACCAGGACTTCACACCGCCTGTGTTGAGCAGCACGCGCTTGCCTTGGAGCCTTTGCCGGTAGGGTTCGAGTTTCTTCCACGCGATCGCCTCCTGCTGCGCGATCAGCGTCTCTGTGCGCTCGAGGATCTCCGGATCGGCGCCCTTCCTCACCAGCAGCCTGACAAGGTTGCGAAGAGCTTGCGATGTGTCGGAGATGCCATAGAAGGAGCCCTCGAAGAACGGGATGTCCCAGCGCTCCTCCATCTTGCGGGCAAGACTGATCAGCGCGGTCGAGCACACCATCATTGCCGCCCGGGCGCGGTGCGCGGAAGCAATGTCGCGGTAACGAGCATCGCCGGGAATGCAGGCGCGCACCCGGATCCCGAGCCGATCGAGGAGCGGCTTTACAAGCCAGAATTCGCCCGAGAGGTTGAATTCGCCAAGGATGTTGATGTCGTAGGGTCCGGGGTCGTCGGGTTCGACCGTGCCGATGACATGATCGAGCAACGCCTCGGCGGCGAGCTTGTTGCCGAGGTTCTTGGAGCCTGCCAGGCCAGGCGCATTGATCGGCACCACGGCCAAACCGAACTTTTCCGTGGCGCGTTTGCACACGGCCTCGATGTCGTCACCGATCAGCGCCGTTACGCAAGTCGAGTAGACGAAGATCGCCGGCGGCGCGTATGTGTGCTTGATCTCGCGGATCGCCTTGAAGAGTTTCCGCTCGCCCTGCCCCATCACCAGGTCGAGTTCGGTGAGGTCGGTCGTGAAGCTTGTCCGCCACAAGGTCGGCCCTGACGAAACCGCACCACGGTTGTCCCAAGAATTGCCCTCGCAGGCGAGCGGCGCATGGACCAGATGCGCAACGTCGGTGATCGGCTGCAGGACGATCTTGGCTCCGTCAAAGGCGCAGCCGCCGGCTGCCGCCCCTGGTGTCAGCGACTTCGAGCAGCCCTCCTTGCGCGCCTTGGCATCTTTGCCACGGTTCTTATCGCAGGCGGGCTCATCGAAGGCGTCCTTGATTTTGGCGCTGAGGGAGGACATTGCTCAGCCTCCCCAGTCCATTGGGCAAGGAATGGCCTCGGCGAAAAGCCGGCCACGGCTCTTAGCGCGTGAGGTCATAGGAATAATCCGTCACACCCGTCTCGCTCGTCTCGCGATCGAGTTTGTCGAAGATCTTGTCGAGGATCGTCGTCAGCACGCGCAACGCGCCCTGGTAGCCAAAGAGCGCAAAGCGGTGATGATGGTGCCGATCGAAGATCGGAAACATCAGCCGGATCAGCGGTGTTCCGGTGTCGCGCTCCAGGTACTTGCCGTAGGAATTGCCGATCAAAAGGTCCACCGGCTCGGTAAAGAGCAGTGAGCGCAGCGCCCACAGGTCCTTGCCCGCCCAAACTTGGGCAGCCTTGCCGAAAGGCGAGGATGCTAGCAGCTTCTTCAAATCGGCTTCCCATGCCGAGGTGCCATTGGTGGCGAGGCAATGGGTTGGCTCGCCGCCGGTCTCCATGACAAAGCGGGCCATCGCGTGAACGAAGTCGGGATCACCGTAGATGGCGTATTTCTTACCATGCAACCAGGATTGGCTGTCCGCCATGGCGTCTACCAGTCGGCCGCGCTCGAGGCGAATTGCCTCGGGAATCTCCTTGCCGGAAATCGCCGCGACCTCCATCAGGAATTCGTCCGTCGCCTGAACGCCGAGCGGATAGTGGAACGAGGCCGTCGCCTGCCCGACCTCCTCGCAATAGCCCAGTGTCTTTCGGGTGTTGTGATGCTGCAGCGAAAGCGTTGCCTCGGCGTTGAGGGCCTTCTTCACCTCGTTGATCTTCGTGCCCCCGTCATACATGCGGTATTCACCGTCCGAAGGCGTATCGAACTGGTCAGAGGCATCCTGGATCAATGTGTAGGACACGCCCATTACATCGAGCAGGCGCTTGAGCTCCCGGTTGTTGCCGACGCAGAAGCCGTCGAAGCCCGGAATGATGTTGATGGTTCCTTCGATTTGCGTACGCTCCTGGCCTTTCCAGAAGTGCTCCAAAATGCCTTTGACCATGTTGTCATAGCCGTCGACATGACTGCCAACGAAGGCCGGGGTGTGGGCAAAGGGCACGTCGAAGTCGCGCGGGACTGAATCTTCGTCCTTGGCGTTCTGGATGAAGCTGTGCAGGTCGTCGCCAATGACCTCTGCCATACAGGTCGTCGACACGGCAATCATCTTCGGGTCGTATAGCTGGTAGGTGTTGGCGAGCCCGTCGACCATGTTCTTCAGGCCGCCAAACACCGCCGCATCCTCGGTCATTGAGGAGGAGACCGCCGCGGCAGGCTCCTTGAAATGGCGCGACAGGTGCGAGCGGTAATAGGCGACGCAACCTTGGCTGCCGTGGACGAAGGACATGGTTCGCTCGAAGCCGGCGGCAGCGAATACCGCACCCAGCGGCTGGCAGGCCTTGGCTGGGTTCACGACAAGCGCTTTGCGGGCGAGGTTCTTTTCGCGGTATTCCCACGTCTGGGTGAAATCGCGCTGATCGGAAACGATTTCATCGGGGTGCGGACATTCGAAGTTTAGCTTCTTCTCAGCGAGCATCTTTCTGTATTCCGGCTCGCGGAACAGGGGAGCGTGATCGAGAATTTTTTCAGCCGACTGCGGCATGATGATTACCTCTTTTGCATCTGGCTGCGCGGGACGGCAGCTCAGGACGTCAAGACGTTCCAGGCTCCGGCGGATCAGAGGCCGCGGGAGTTCACCGTCTCAGTGGGAGACTGGGGCTAAAGCAAATGTTTATTCGGCAGCCATCGCCCGCTCATCGCCCCGGCTTCTTTTCCAAGGCGCGTGGAATAGGTCCCAGACCGGGTTGTTGATGGCGAGATCCACATCACGTGCGAAAATGGCAAAGCCATCGTAGCCGTGATACGGGCCTGAATAATCCCAGGAATGCATCTGGCGGAACGGTATGCCCATCTTCTGCACCGGGTATTTTTCTTTGATTCCCGAGCCGACCAGATTTGGGCGAATCCCTTCGATGAATTTCTCCAACTCATAGCCGGTCACGTCATCGTAGATCAGCGTGCCGTTCTTCACGTAGTGGCCGGTGCGCTGATAGTCGTCGCTGTGGGCGAATTCATAGCCGGTGCCCACGATGACCATGCCGAGGTCCTCGTAGGCCGTGACGACGTGGCGGGGGCGCAGGCCGCCGACATAGAGCATCACGGTATTTCCTTCCAGGCGCGACAGGTACTTGGCGATGACCGCATCAACAAGCGGCCTGTACTTGGCAATGACCTTTTCGGTCTTTTCCTCGATTTCCGGCCCAAAATGCTTGGCTATGTTGCGCAGAGAGGCTTCGATCTGGGAGGGACCGAAGAAATTGTACTCCATCCAAGCGACGCCATACTTTTCCTCCATATGCCGACAGATGTAGTTCATCGACCGGTAGCAGTGGATAAGATTGAGCTTAGCCTTCGGGGCGCGCTCGATCTCTGCGAGTGTGGCGTCACCCGACCAGTTGCCGACCACGCGCAGCCCTATCTCCTCAAGCAGTATGCGCGAGGCCCAGGCATCGCCGCCGATATTGTAGTCGCCGATGACGTTGACGTCGTAGGGGCCGGCCTCGAACTTGACATCCTTTTTGTCGAAGACCCAATCCCGGATAGCATCATTGGCGATGTGGTGGCCAAGCGACTGCGAGACGCCGCGGAAACCCTCGCAGCGTACCGGCACGATCGTCTTGTCATACTCCTTGGTCTTTTTGCGAGAAACCGCCTCGGTGTCATCGCCAATCAGGCCGATAGGGCATTCGGATTGCACGGTGATGCCGTTGTTGAGCGGAAACAAGACTTCAATCTCGTCAATGATCTGTTCCAGCTTCTTGTCGCCGCCGAAGACGATGTCCTTCTCCTGGAAATCGGAGGTGAACTGCATTGTCCCGAACGTGTCGACGCCCGTCGTACCGACGTAGTAGTTGCGGCGCTGCGACCAAGAATATTGGCCGCAGCCGACCGGGCCGTGCGAGATATGGACCATATCCTTGACTGGCCCCCACACCACGCCTTTCGAACCCGCATATGCACAGCCGCGAATCGTCATCACCCCGGGAATGGACTTGATGTTCGATTTGACGTCGCATTCGGAAAGGACCTCGCTTTCCCCGCCAGCCTCGTTGCCGCTCTTTGCGACGTTGAGGTGCTTCTTGCGGCGCTTCGCCGCCTTGTCGGGATAATGCGACAGCACCTCTTCGATAAGCTTTGCATGAAGAGCACCGTCATTCTCGTATTCCCGGCTCATGAGTCCCCTTTCAAGGTTGGGTGACGCCTCAACGAAATAGGCGCCGTTCTCTGCAAGGCGCGCCGATTCATGGCAGCGCTAATGTCACTACTGGGCCGCCGCCTTCGCCGCTTCCTTGGAGTGAAGCTCGGCAAGCATCTGCTCGTCGGTCTTCATGATGCCGAAGTCGAGCAGCATCTCCTCCAGCTCCTCCATGGTGATCGGCGTCGGGATCGTACCCTGGCCCGAATTGGCGTGGATCTTCTCGGCCAGAGCGCGGTATTCCCCTGCCTGCTTGGAGTCCGGCGCGTACTGGATCACCGACATCTTCCTGAGTTCGGCATGCTGGACGATGTTGTCGCGGGGCACGAAGTGGATGAGCTTGGAATTCAATCGGCCAGCCAGTGCTTCGGCCAGATCGAGTTCACGGTCGGTTTGACGTTCATTGCAGATCAGCCCGCCCAGCCGCACACCGCCCGAATGGGCATATTTGAGGATGCCCTTGGCGATGTTGTTGGCGGCATAGAGCGCCATCATCTCGCCGGACATGACGATGTAGATCTCCTGGGCCTTGCCTTCGCGGATCGGCATGGCGAAGCCGCCGCATACCACGTCGCCGAGGACGTCATAGGAGACATAATCGACATCGTCATAAGCGCCATTCTCCTCGAGGAAATTGATCGATGTGATGACGCCGCGGCCGGCGCAACCGACACCCGGCTCGGGGCCGCCGGACTCCACGCACTTGATGCCTCTGTAGCCGACCTTGAGCACGTCCTGGAGTTCGAGGTCTTCCACCGAACCTTCCTGTGCGGCGAGATCCAGGACGGTATCCTGAGCTTTCGAATTCAGGATCAAGCGTGTGGAATCGGCTTTGGGGTCGCATCCTACGATGAGGATTCTCTGCCCGAGGTCGACAAGGGCGGCGAGCGTATTTTGGGAGGTGGTGGACTTGCCGATGCCGCCTTTGCCGTAAAAGGCGATCTGACGCAGACCTGACATAATA
This sequence comes from Mesorhizobium sp. M6A.T.Cr.TU.017.01.1.1, assembly GCF_004023115.1. Classification (NCBI taxonomy): domain Bacteria; kingdom Pseudomonadati; phylum Pseudomonadota; class Alphaproteobacteria; order Hyphomicrobiales; family Phyllobacteriaceae; genus Mesorhizobium; species Mesorhizobium sp. M6A.T.Cr.TU.017.01.1.1. The sequence goes on along the minus strand of NZ_RZTA01000060.1, from coordinate 6,811 downwards.
GCTTTCCTTCCTTCGTTCTAATCATCGCGACTGCCCGCGACACAAGTGCCGATAGGCAGCTCGTGCCGCCTCACACCAAGCATCGCAAAAAGCGTACCAGCGTGATCGGCCGATCCGAGAAGAAACTTTGTTATTAAATTCCAGCCACTTAGACGGCGGCAAAACGCGCGAGCGGGCCTTTCAGGCGTCTGTCACGGACACGACAAAGCCGACACAGATTGTCGTGCGCCATCGAAACCGCCCTGTGTCGAGCTCGAAGCGGGATAATGGGGAGCTAGCCCAAAGCTGATGGCGAGACCATCGGAAGACGTCGGCTATTGTCTTTCCAGCCTGCTATTGATCGGGCGGTCGCTGGATGAGCAGGAGCCTGGGGCTTGACCGCCGCGCGGAATAGTTCAGGCAGGCTTGCGGAGCGGGAACGCCGGCGGCCGATAGACATCCGCGCTTAACCTTTCATAGCCCGTCTACGAGTTGGTTCCGCCGACGCGCTATATCGAAGGCAAATAATTCAGTACCTTAGCACGAGATCATTGATATTTTCAAAAAGATACGTATTATACGGATATAACGGATTATCGGGACAATTCTATGTCGGTCATTAGCTCGGTTGAATTTCAGCGCAACTTTGGGCTGTATCAGGACAAGGCGCTAGCGGAACCCGTGATCATCAGCAAGAATGGCCGCGAACGGCTTGTGCTGCTTTCGGTCGATGAATACAAGCGCCTAAAGGCGCATCGTGACGGCACTAGCGCGGGGCCTGAGAACGCAGCCCCCCCTGCTTTGCAGAGCACGGCGCACTTTTCACTTAAGAACCAAATACCAACCGAGCCACTAAGGGAATTGCTGTCGCACTTTCATTCGATCAAATCTGCCTTCGTGTACGGTTCAGTCGCCAAAGGCACGGACACAGAACGCAGCGATATCGATTTGATGGTGGTCGGCGATAACCTGAACCTCTCTGAACTTTATTCAGCCGCACAAAACGCGGAACTGAGACTAGGCCGAAAGGTCAGTCCGACATTTCTGTCGCCGGAGGAATGGCAACGAAAGGCGTCGCAGAAAGGGTCGTTTGTCCGCAAGGTAAGTACCCTTCCAAAGATTTTCCTCATCGGCTCGGAGAAAGATTTACAAGCGTGGGCAAGCAAGAACTAGACAACCTCGTAAAGATTGGGCTGATGAAAAGTGAGCCCCCATCGCTGTCCGAATATGACGGCATGCTGGGTGGCGCGCGCAAGAATTTAACTGACGCACAGAAAGGTCTCGACCCCGACAGCCAATTCACTCTCTTATATGGAGCTGCGCATCGGCTTGCCCTGGCAGCCCTACGCCGCGAAGGCTATCGCTCGGACAATCGCACTTCGGTGTTTCAAGCGCTCGTTCATACCGTCGGAACCGACAAGGCTGACATTCAGATTTTTCTAAAGGCGCACAACGAGCGAAACCTCTCCGAGTACGAGGGGCACACAGACATTGATGCCAAATTGCTAGCTAACCTTATTGAGTGCACCACGAGGCTAGAGGTTTCGGTTGGCAAACTAGAACCGCCAGAAGATGACGAGTGAGCGGCAATCGAACACGCGCGGGCAAAGGGTCCGACGGTGCGGGTAGCGTATGCCCCGACCGGAACGAAGCCGAGCCGAGTTGCGCCGTAATCTCGGACAGCTTCACCTGTTGCGTGAACAAATCCATGAGATCGTTGGGCCAGTGAGGAAATCGATCTTCTTTATGGAAGGCATTTAAGCAACGGATGCATTCCCATGCACATCGCCGTTCTGTTTAGCAGCTGCCGTTGACCGGCGGGCCAGCCCCTTTGGCGTTCTGGTGTCTGACAGTCGAGCGTCAGGCCGGACCATGAGATACATCGATAAGGGCTGGACAAGGATGGGAGGGATGACGTGCTTGCGACGGAGGAACCAGTCAAGCAGCTGGGGCGAGAAGGCCAGTTCTTGCGGATTTCAACTTTGCGTGACGACCGCTCATCGGAGTCAAGGTAACACACGCCGGCAGCGGGTGTCCGGGCGGTTTCCAGCCGCACAATGCGAGACCGCTGGCGCGAACAAAGCTCGGCTGTACTCGGCACGCTAAGAGAGCCTGCCAAGCCGTCGGAGCCCGGCCTTCCGGTGCGACGCAAGCCGCAGACTAGACCGCCCTCTTGTTACCCCAAAGCAGAACGTGCAGCTGCGGCAACACGCGGGCTTCGAACCACCTGTCGCTGGTCACCCTTTCGACAAGCCATTCCATTCGCATCATTATTCCGTCCAAGTCGACAGAGGTGTCTTCACTGCCAGGGCGCGGCGGCGTGTGATTGCCGGGTTGCAGATAGATCGGAAGGTGCGGATATCGCGCCGCGACTTCTTTGGCGTAGGCATAGTCACTCTCGTCGAAAACGACGAGCTTGAGCACGATTTGCGGCTTCTCTTGCGCCGCTTCGAGGCACGCCTCAAACGCAGCCCAACTGGTCGTCATTTCGCTGGACGGCGGCTTTGGGCTAAGGGTCAGCACGTCAAGATCCGCAAACCACTCCCTCACTACGGAACCCTGCGTTTCCAGTGCAAAACGATAGCCCTCGCGATGGCCTCGTTCTATGAGGGGACCGAACGGCTGAATGGCCGGGTTGCCGCCTGACAAGGAGACCATAACCGGCCTGCCGCCGGAAAGCGCATGGACGGTTTGCCACACGGCATCGATCGGCATCGGTAGCCATTCATGGCGATACTGATTGTCCACCGCGTGAAGGCTGTCGCACCATGAACAGCGATAATCACATCCGCCGGTTCTGATGAACACCGTCGGCAAGCCGATGAGCACGCCCTCGCCCTGGATAGTCGGCCCGAATATCTCGCTCACACGGATTGCGGGATGCATGTCGGTCACGGACGGTATTCCGCCCAAGTTTTCGGTGTTTCGCTAACGCGCACGGCCGCGGTCTGCGGCAGACGTGCCTTGCACCATTCATAGAAATGTCTGGCCAGGCATTCCGCCGTGACCTTCTCATGTCCCAGCACGTCGTTGAGGTGCCGATGGTCGAAGCTCTCGTCAATGTAGCGTTTGAGCGGCGCCAGATCGTGATAGTCGCGCACGAAGCCGTGGGCGTCCAGTTCCTTGGCCGACAGCTCCACTACGACGACATAGTTATGCCCGTGCAGGCGCGCGCATTGATGGTTGGGAGGCAAGGAGGTGAGCTGATGCGAGGCCGAGAAGTGGAATTCCTTGCTGATGTGGAACATTACGCGCGCCTCCTGCGCAGCGCCTCAAGCCAGAAATCGGCGTCCTCGTAGTCGGTGGGATCAGCGTGCCCGGCGAGATGGAACGCTTCGCGCCGCTCGACGCAGGTCCCGCATCGTCCGCAGTGACGCACGCCGCCCTTGTAACAGGACCAGGTCTCAGCAAACGGGGTGCCGTATCTTGCGCCATCCGCAACAATGTCAGCTTTTCCGAGATTCACATACGGTGCATAGAGGCGTATCTGCGCATAGCCGTCGAGCGCGCGGTCTTGCATTGTCTGGAAAGCTTCAATGAAGGCCGGACGGCAATCGGGATAGATGAAATGGTCCCCACCATGCACGGCCGCCGCCACCGCTTCGGCGCTGTGGGCGGCGGCGAGACCGAAGGCGATTGCCAACATGATGGCATTGCGGTTCGGCACCACCGTAATCTTCATCGTGTCTTCGGCGTAGTGGCCGTCCGGCACGTCGATACTGCCAGTCAGCGCTGAGCCGGAAAGGCCACGGCCAATTTCGCCGATGTCGATGATCTGGTGCGGGACCTTCAGTCGCTGCGCGCAAAGAGCGGCGAAGCCCAATTCCTTCCTGTGCCGTTGGCCATAGTCGAAAGATAGAAGGCCGGTGAGTTCGTGCTCCGCTGCCACCATGTGAGCAAGGGAAACGGAGTCCAATCCGCCAGAGCAGACGGCGAGAGTCTTCATCATTGGTATCCTTGTTTTGACCGGGTAAGGCTGCGACCGGAGATTTCTCTGCGCCCCCACTACTCCAGCGACTCAGTTTTGTGAACCGGGAGAATTTGCGCTCAGCCCGATTGGAACGGGAGTGCGTCGCGTCCAACACGCGTGATCAATAAAAGTTGAGCGCTTCAGCAGTTTGTTCGCATCGCGCCAACTTTCGCAACCTGCTGTCGGATCGTCGACTTCGAGGCAAGGTGATGTTCGGCCGACATCGGCTGACTCTCAATTAAGCCGCAGAACACATGTTGGCTTTCTGGCCTTCGCTTGTGCGGTTGGCACGACAATTGATATTCTATTTGTGGGGCGGCACACCCCGCCAGCCGAAAGTGGCAGTGAGCTCCTTCAGGCGCAGGTTGATGTGCTGATTATTCGGCGATTTTCCGATCTCGAACCAGAAAGCGAGGGCGGCATGGATGCCAGCAAATTTGACATTGGCGACATCCGCCTGGAGAACCCTGCGCGGCGAGCGCTGCCGGGCCGGCGTGCCACATGCTACTGGAAGACCACGGGCCTTCACCGACCTTGTCGCGGGGCGACGTAGTCGTCATGGGCAACCTGCCCGCCCATAAGGCCGCCGGCCTGCGCGGCGCGATTGAGGCCGCAGGCGAGCCTGCTCTACCTGCCGCCCTACAGTCCCGACTTCAATCCGATTGAGAACGCCTTCGCCAAACCTAAGGCGCTGCTGCGAGCAAAGGCCGAGAGAACCATCAAGGCTCTATGGGACTGACGTTGCCCCCAGCAGTTTTGAGTTCGTTTCCGGCGTGGGTTGTGCCCTGCTGGGCGGGTGAAGCGACGGGCGCTGGCGCGGAGCCTTTGGCATAGCGCAGCGCGAGCGACCGTCGCGGATTGAAGGTGCTGGCGAACTTGGCCGGGGTCTGCCAGGCGATTTGGGAGTGCGGCCGCGCGGTGTTGTAGTCGGCGTGCCACAGGGCGATGGCTACGCGCGCCTGAGCCAGCGAGGTGAACAGCGTCTCGTTGAGCAGTTCATCGCGCAGTCGGCCGTTGAAGCTCTCGATGAAGCCATTATCCGGCATGTTGTTCTCGGTGCCATCGTTTGTTCGGTCGTCAGGTTTCGTTAAGCTTGGCGCATCCGGGCCACGGGGCACCGGGAGCACGCAAGTGCGGGCAGGCCGTCGTATGCAGATGAACTGCGAGTTCGCGCACATTATCTGGCCGCCCCTACGACTCGCCCGGATGCGCTGCGAGCGCGGATCCGTATTTGTCGTGTTGCCCGCTGGGCTCCCTGTTCGTGACCAACGTTGGAGGGAACCCTGCGTATTATCGGCATGGACATACACCGCGTAGCCGCCGAGGTCGTGTCGTTGCTTGATGGCGAGATCGTCAAGCTCGGCCGCGTTCAAATGCTACGCGATAAGCTCGTGGAGTTCGCCAGGAAGGAACTCACCCACGATGATCATGTGGTGGTCGAGGCGACCGGCAATGCCGCGGCCGTCGCTGAAGTGCTGTCGCCGTATGTGGATCGGATCGTGATCGCCAATCCCAAGCAGGTGCACATGATCGCGCACGCCAAGGTGAAGACCGACATGATCGACGCCACTGTCCTTGCGAAGCTTTATGCCTCGGGCTTTCTGCCGGAGGTCTGGGTCCCAGACCCTGAGACGCTTGCGCTTCGAAGACAGGTCACCAGGCGCACACAGTTGGTTCGCCAGCGTTCGCGGCTGAAGAACCTGATCCAGTCAATCCTCCACGCCCACCTGATCCCGCCGTGTCCGCATGGGAACCTCGTCGGGATCAGCGGGCGCAAATGGCTGGCGAGGCAAATATTGCCTGCCGATGAGCGCGCCGCCATCGAGCGCCACCTCGGCTTGATTAACCAGGTCAACGAGGCGTTGACGGTGGTCGAGGCGGATATCGCGGTGCATGCCCTCCAGGACCCGACAATCCGCCGCCTAATGACGTTGCCCGGGCTCGACGTCACCGTGGCTGCGAGCGTTGCCGCGGCAATCGGCGACATTCGTCGCTTCAGCGATCCACAGAGGCTTGTCGCCTATCTTGGCCTCAATCCCAGCGTGCGGCAGTCCGGTGAGGGACCGGCCTATCATGGACGCATAACGAAGCAGGGCCGAGGGCATGCACGGGGAATGCTGGTCGAGGCGGCATGGGCGGCTGCCCGCTCACCGGGTCCTCTGCGCGCCTTCTACAAGCGGATCGCCTCGCGTCGCGGGAAGCATATCGCGGCCGTCGCCACCGCGCGCAAGCTTGCGAAGATCATCTGGCACATGCTGAGCAAAAATGCCGACTACATCTGGGCCCGGCCGGCCTTACTCGCCCGCAAGTTCAGATCGGTCGAGCTGCGTGCCGGCCTCCCTATGAACCATGCCAGGCGCGGCACCGCCTTCGACTACAACATCCCGGCCAAGCGCGCCGAAGAACGATCCCGAGTCGAAAAGGCAGAAGCTGCCTATGCAGCAGAGACTTCCCGATGGCGAACGAGGCCGGAAAGGCAGAAGGCTGTGGAAAAAGCGGCCGAATGAGAAGAAGGGGCTATTCTACAACATCCGTCTGCATCGGCTTGGCGGGCGCAATGTAATGCCATTCGACGCGGTTCTGATCCGCCCAGGGGAGGATGGCGTTCGAGGTGAACTCGCTGCCATTGTCGCTGACGATCATCCTCGGCCGGCCGCGCTCTTGATGAGCCGGTCCAATTCGCGGCAACCCGCATGCCCGAGAGAGACGTATCAACGATGAGTGCGCAGGCACTCTCTCGTGCAGTCGTCGACGACGGCCAGGATGCGGAAGCGGCGCCCGTCGGTGAGCTGGTCCGATACGAAGTCGAGCGACCAGCGCTCGTCGGGCCTCAGCGGCACCAGCATCGGCGCCCTGGGCCCG